>NZ_PSLQ01000092.1:0-9403 GCF_040289685.1 Pyrinomonas sp. | reverse complement strand
CTCCGCGCCGCCGCAATCTGATGAACAAGGCGCGTCTCCAACGAACCGTTCCCTTTCCAGCGGGCGGTTGACCCGTCTCGCTTTCGTCCATCGAATCGCTCGGCGGCAAAGAGGCACGTCTTTCGCGCCACCAGTGGCGCACCATGCCAACTTGCGACAAGGTGAAAGAGAGAAAAACGCCGATGGCGTAAAGCGGAATGAGCCGGTGCGTATCGCCGCCGAAAGCGGCAATGAGCACGCCAGCGAAGGCTGCGAGCAGAATGATGCCGTTTGAAAAGACCAAGCGGTCGCCGCGCGTGGCGAGTTGCCGCGGCAGGAAGCGGTCGCGTGCCATGATCGAGGCTAAGCGCGGGAAGTCGGCGAAGGAGGTGTTGGCCGCTAGGATCAGAATCGCCGCAGTGGTCGCTTGCACGACATAATAGAACCACCCGAGCGGTCCGACGAAGATCAAGCGCGCGAATTGCGAGATGACGGTTTCGTTCTCGTGCGGGTGAACGCCGTAAAGGTAAGCCAGCGCGCTCGTTCCGAGAAACATCACCGAAAGAAGCGTCGCCATCCAGACGAGCGTGATCGCCGCGTTGCGCGATTCCGGTCGCCGGAAAGCTTGCACGCCGTTGGAAATAGCTTCGATGCCAGTCAGCGCTGAACAGCCATTGGAAAAAGCGCTGAGCAGGAGAAAGAAAGTGAGCGGCTGCGGAGCGTAGCCCTCGGCGAACTTCAACTGGTTGTCGATCACCGGCGCAACTTTGCCCTGACGGTATTCGATCAACCCGATGAGGATCATGAAGAGGAAAGAGACGATAAAGGCGTAGGTCGGCACGGAGAAGAGCGTGCCGATTCGCGTACGCCGCGCAGATTGGCGATGGCGATAAAGGCGATGATCAGCAGCGAAAGCAGCACCTTGTGTTCGTCCAACCAAGCGTAGCGCGTCTTTTGCGCTGCCGACGTGATGGCTGCTACTCCCGCCGACACCGACACGGCCACCGTCAGCACGTAATCGACCAGCAAGGAGGCCCCGGCGACGAGTCCCGTCATGGTTCCAAGGTTATCCTTCGCAACGATATATGCCCCGCCGCCCGAAGGGTAAGCGTAGATCGTCTGGCGGTAGCTAGCGCTCACGATGGCGATCAACGCGACGATGCAGAGCGAGATCGGTATGACGTAGCCGAAAGCTCGTGCGTCGCCGTAAGCGACAGCAACTGCCAGCACCAACAGGATCTCTTCAGTAGCGTAAGCCGTTGAAGAAAGCGCGTCGGAAGAGAAGACCGCAAGCGCTGTCTTCTTGGTCAACCTTTCGTGTATGGCCTGCTCGGTCGGTAGCGGTTCACCAACGAGCAGACGTTTGAGAGCAACGGCCATACTTCCCTCCCCGTTCGGTGACTATGAAAATCAAAAAGCACGGAAGCATGCGCCTTCCGTGCTGACATGTGCGCACGGTCACGCCCTTCCTTTAAGCCTACGAGGTTAGCTGTCGGGCTCGGACCGGAAGTGCCCTACGCGCAAGCGATTCGCCCCACTGAATTGGTTCCCCCGCGCCGCCTCAAGCGGCTTCGGCAGACGGACCTTGGATCAACGTGACGCAAAGGTTTCTTCGTTGCGTGCCATCGGCTCACCGGCTTTCAAGCGGCGAGCCGATGAAATTTTAACAAATTCCAGCTTGCATGGCGGAGCGCCCGTTGACTTCAGCCCTTACCCTCGGGTTCATCTCGAGATCTCGAACGTTTGGCTCGCGCCGCTCTCCACGCGCTTGGCCGCCGCAAAGGCGAAGGCCGAATTGACCGCTTTGTGGCCGATGCGCGTTTCTCCCCGCGCGCGGCGCTTTGCTCGCGTCACCCCCCAACGTGAACCACCGGGCGCCGTTCTGGATCCGGCTCGGCTTGACGCAAAACTTCGTGCGTGACCGGAGCCGTGTCGCCCTCGCCGAAGACGACGTATTTGAAGAGGTAAGCGAGCGGATTGCCTTCGCTCCAACCGAAATAGACGTGCGGCACTTTGCCCGTGGTGTCGCGCAAGAAGAGCAAGAACGCGGCGATGGCGTTCGGCACGGCAGGGCTTTCGGTTCGCAGCACGCGAAAGCCGTTCACTTTGACGCCGCGGACGCGCAACACGCCTGAAAATTCCGACGCATCGCCGGGCGTGACTTCAAAGAAGAGGATCGGATCGCGCGTTGGAATGTGATTGTCAGCGCGTTTTTCGCGTTCTTTGAACTCATATTCCTGTACGTCGCCGCGATCGCGCCGGTTGGCGACGATGCGTATGTCGTTGCGTCCGCGACCGACCTCTTCGATGAATTGCCGCGCGAGATCGTCGAGTTCGACCTTTTCAATGCGCAGCTCCGTGGTGCGCAAAGCGCGCGACAAGAACGACGTGAAGATGATCGAGACGATGAGGAAAGAAGCGATCTTGATCCCTTCGGGGCGTTCGATGATGTTGACCACCGTCGTATAGATGAAGATCAGCGTGATGATGGCGAAAGCGAGCGTCGCGCGCGACTCCCTCCTTCGACGGGCTGAGACGAAAACGGCGATCGCCGCCGAGGTCATCAACACCAACACGCCGGTCGCGTAAGCGCCGCCCTGCGCGTCGACGTCGGCTTCGAAGATGATGGTGACAGCAAAGGCGACTGCCGTGTAGACCAGAACCAGCGGGCGCGTGGCGCGCGCCCAATTCGGTGCCATGCCGTAGCGGGGCAAGTAGCGCGGAACGATGTTGAGCAATCCGGCCATCGCCGAGGCGCCCGCAAACCAAAGGATGGTGATGGTGCTGATGTCGTAGGTGGTGCCGAAAAAGTCGCCGAAATAAAGATGCGCCAAATAGGCGAGCGCGCGACCGTTGGCTTTGCCGCCTTCTTGGAACTCTTCGGCTGGGATCAACAACGTGGTCGTCAAACTGCTGGCGATCAACATCACGCTCATGATGAGCGCCGCCGTGCGCAGCAGCTTGCGCGTGTTGCGGATGCGACCGACCGGATGCTCTTCGGTGTCTTGTGGATCGCCTTTGACAAGCGGCATGACGGCGACGCCCGTTTCAAATCCCGAAAGGCCCAGTGCCAGTTTTGGGAAGAGGATGAGCGCCCAGCCGATCATCAACAACGTGCTGCCTCCGGTTCGCGGGTCGGTGACCAACGCCTCGCGCCAGCGCGGGAGCACTTCCGGATGCGCGGCGATCTCGTAGATGCCGCGCGCGACGACGACGAGGTTGACGATCAAGTAAACCCCAACCAGCAGCACCGCCAACCCGATGGCCTCGCGGAACCCTTTCATGAAGATCGCTCCGAGAAAAGCGATCAGCGCCAGCGTGAGCAAGATGCGATGCTCGAGGAACTCCGGCATGAACGGGTTCTCAAGGATGTGTGCGGTGGCGTCCGCTGCCGAGAGCGTGATCGTGATGATGAAATCGGTGGCGACGAAACCGAGCAGCACGAGGACGAACAGCTTCCCTTTCCACCGCGCAAATAGCCGCTCGAGCATCGAGATCGACCCTTCGCCGTGTGGGCTCTCTGCGGCGACGCGGCTGTAGATGGGCAACGCGCCGAGCAGCGTCAGCAGGACCAACACCAACGTCGCAATCGGCGAGAGCGCCCCTGCGGCGAGAAACGCGATTCCCGGTTGATAGCCGAGCGTGGAGAAATAGTCCACGCCCGTCAAACACATGACTTTCCACCATGGATGCGTCGCGTGACGCGCCCGCGCGTGAGCGTGCGGCCCTTCGGCTTCGCGCACCAGCCCTTCGAGCAACCAACGTTTGAAGCGACTCCGTGCCGACTTTTGCGGAACGAGCGTTTCAACCATCCCTTAGGTCCTCTCGATTCGGCGACGGCGCGAAGATCGTCGCGCCGAATTGCGCAAGCGCCTATGCTACGCTCAATCGGCGAAAAAGCAAAACGGTTTTCGCCCGTCCGAACAAGGGTGCCTTCGGGCTGTGAAGACTACGGCGAGGCGGCTCGCGCGAAGGGAAAAGCGTGGCGCGATTGCCCGTCGTGTGTTAAAGTGTGAAAGCTCGGACCTTTTGGGAGTTTAAACTGGAAAGCAGCCCCGGCTACTGACTGCAAGGAGCGGATGGTGCCTCGAATGGGCTGTCCGCGCCCTTCCAAGGAGAGCCCCGAAGTGACGCTGTTCGGCCCTAAAACGGCAGAGGAACCGCGCCCCGAACGTCGCTCCGCCTCAACGCGGCGCAGCAGCGCGCGAACCTATCCAACGCATGCGAATGCAGCAGCCGATGATATCGAGAAGATCAACGAACTGCTCGACTCCGGCCAGTCCAAGGTAGCCGAAGACCTGCTTCGCGGTCTCATCAAGGCCACCAGTGGAGACGAATCCTTGCAGGCGCGCGCGCGTTGCTTGCTTTCCACCGCGCTCGAAACGCAGGGACGTTATCGCGAAGCGCTCGAAGCGGTCGAGCCCTATGAATCATCGGTCAAGCGCGCCGCGCTCACACCGGACGCAAGCGTCGCCGTGCGCGTTCGCCTCGGTCTTGCCCACAGCCAATTGGGCGATCATCCGAAGGCCATCGCGTTGTTGCAGGCGACGTTACGCGAAATCGAGGGGAAAGGGACGGACCACCAGCTCGGCTCGGTTTATGGCGCGTTGGCTCGTGTCTATCGGAGCATCAATGAGAATCCCATTGCGCGCGATTATGCCGAACGCGCCATCGCCCATTTTCGGCGCGTCGGCGATTGGCGCGAGCTGGCCAATGTCTATCTCGGATTGGCTGTTTCCGAATCGTTCGAAGGAAACTACGAAGCCTCGCTGGAGAACTTTCAACACGCGCTCGACATCATCGGCGACCGCCCGGCGCTCTTTACGCTCGGCAAGATTTACGCCAACATGGCTGGCGCGTATTGGTTTCTCCGCCGTCCGCAAGATGGCATTCGATGCCTCGAAAAAGCCATCGACTACTACGAACGCACCGAACACAAAGCCAACGCCGCACTCGGGTATAACAACCTCGGCATCAACTTGATCCTCATCGGCGACTGGAAACGGGCGCAAGACGCTCTCGAACGAGCGTTGGAATTGGCTTCGAGCACCGATCGCCATATCGCCCAAGTGCCGATGATCTTGGATTCGCTCGGCGAATTGGCGACGTTGCGCGGCGAGGTGGAACAAGCGCGCGCTTATCTTGAGCGCGCGGTTCAACTGGCGACCGAGCACGAAAACAAGTGGTACTTGGGACAAGCGCGCCGGACGCTCGGCCGCCTCTATCTGGCGATGGGGCGCGCGCGCTGGGCCATCGAGCAGGGTGAAATCGCGCTGCGCATCGCCGAAAGCATCGGCGATCGGCAGGCTATGCGCGAGGCGCACTTGCTCTTGGCCGAAGCCAATCTCGATTGCGGCGAGGCCGAAAGCTGTCGGCGCCACCTGCAGACGGTGGTCGAATCGACGAGCAACAAGTTCATCGAACTGGCTAACGTCGGCGAAGCGCAGCGCATTCACGGCATACTGGCCCTGGCACAAGCTGATCACGCGCTGGCAGCACACCATTTCGGGCGCAGCGTGTCGATCTTCGAGATGCTCGGCGACCGCTACCGTAGCGCCGTGGCCCACTACTGGCTCGGACGCACTTACGTCGTCAACCATCCCGAAAAGGCCATCGAACACTTATCTTCGGCGGCCAGCGTCTTCCGTGAGTTGGGCGCAAAGCCCTACCTTGCGCGCGCCGAAGAAGCGTTGCGTGGGCTGGGCCATGCGACGGCGGAAACTAGGACCGAACCAGCCACGCTCTCGCAGATCCTCACCTTGCGTCTTGCCGAAGCTGTCGCCTCGCGCGAGCTGCTGCTGCGCGAACTGGCCACCGTTGTTTATCAGGAGACCGATTGTCGCTTCGCCATCTTGCTCGAGCCGGATCGCGAGAACAAAGAGTTCTACCATGTCGCCGCCGCGCAAGCGAGCCATCACGACCTGCCGACTAGCATCGTTGCCGAATGGAACCGAACGATGCACGGCGAGCGCGAAGCGTGGTTGGAAAGGGAAGGCATTTCGGTCTTCGACTTGCGACCAACGCATGCTCCTTCGGCCAAGCTGCTCGTCTCTCCGCCGATCGCCGACACTTTGCCGAGCGGGGTTTCGCTCCAACCTCTGCTGCGCGTCGTCGAACTCGGCTTGGATGTCTGCTGGCTGCGCGACCGAACGCACGGCGACGGGAGAAGCACGCCCATGGCGTCGTTTTCGGACCAGAGCCTCATGCCGGGCTTCATCCACTCCAGTCCAGCCATGACCAAGCTCGTCGAAGAGGTGCACAAGATACGCTCTTCGGATGTCACCGTGCTGATCACAGGCGAATCGGGCACGGGCAAGGAGCTGGTCGCGCGCGCCATTCATCACCTCTCGTCGCGCCGCACGAAGATCTTCGTCCCCTTCAATTGCACGGCTGTCCCTAAAGAACTTGCCGAAGCCTACTTGTTCGGTTACCGGCGCGGAGCTTTCACCGGCGCCGTCGCCGATTCGGCTGGCGTGATCCGCACCGCCGCTGGCGGCACGCTCTTTCTCGATGAGGTCGGCGACCTGCCGCTCGAGGTGCAACCTAAACTCTTGCGCTTTCTCCAAGAGGGCGAGATCCAACCGCTCGGCGAGCAACGCCCCACCAAAATCGACGTGCGCATCATCGCCGCCACCAACACCGATCTCGAAAAGCTGGTCGCCGAAGGCCGGTTCCGCGAAGACCTCTACTACCGACTAAACGTCATACGCTTGCGCGTCCCACCGCTGCGCGAGCGTCGCTCGGAGATCCCAGCCATTGTCACCTACTACTTGAATCACTACTCGGCGCGCTTCGGTCGGCGCGACATCCAGATCACGCCGCAAGCCCTCGATCTGCTGATCGTTTACGACTGGCCGGGCAACGTCCGCCAACTCTGCAACGAAATACAGCGGATCGTCGCCCGCGCCGAAGACGGGGCGGTGATTACGCCCGATCACCTTTCGCCCGAGGTGCGGCGCATGGCTGCTCACGCCTCCTCAACGCCAACAATCAAACTCGCCTCGCCAACTCAAGGCACTACGCTGGCCGATGCGATCTCCACGATCGAACGGCAGATGATTGCCGAAGCGCTGCGTCGCCATCACGGCAACATCTCGCGCGCGGCGCGCGAACTAGGGTTGACGCGCCGCGGCCTTTACCTCAAACTGGAACGCTACCAGCTCGATGTCGCTCAACTGGTGCAATCCTCTTCTTGAAAGCGAGCATTCGTTGTTGTGCTGGCAGGGAGGCGCGCCCTTTTACAACGGCGCGAGCTGCAGAGTGGCGAAATAGTCCTTATAAAGCTCGTTGTAGCTGCGGATCGTGTAGTCGAGCAGACCGGGCAGTTCGCGAATGTCGGCGCTGTTGATGGCCAAGTTGATGTTGTGAAGAAAGGCGACATGCGCATCGCCCGTACGCAAGCCGGGTGAAATCTGCACGAAGAAGAGGCGCCGCCGTTCCGCCGGACGAAGCGCCTTGATCTCGCGCGCGATGAAGGCTGCGCCCTGTTCGGCAGCGTCGAACTCCGCATCCAAGATGAGCACGTCCAGTTGATCCTCGCGCATGCGCTCGATAGCTTGCGACGTGTTGGCGGCGATGTAAACTTCGTAATTGCTCTCGCTCAAAGCGCGCGCAAGCGGCTCGCGCGCGCTCTGTTCGACGCACAAGAGCACACGACGTTGCCGCGTGCGCCGATGCGCGGCGGCGCCTGATTGTTCGCCGCGGAGTAACCGCGCCAAGGCGTTCAGAAGCTCTTCGCCCGCGAGTTCGTTCGCTTGCTCGCCCGCTCCGCTCCGTTCAGCGTTCTGTGCTTTCTCGAGGTTGAACGCTGGCGCTGGAACGGGGCGTGCTCCCCGCGGCGCAGGACCTTCCGTTCGCCGTTCCTCTCGCTCAAACTTGGGCGGTTGGATTTGCACCGCTTGTTGACATTTCGGGCATCGCACCGTGAACGGGCGCGACGGCATTTTCGCCTCGTCCAGTTGCAATCGAGCTGAACAATGGGAACAGACGACGATCATCGTTATTACCTTAAATCGTTCAGGCGCGCTTCGACGCCCCGCTTACTCGATGACCTCGAGCATGGAAGCCACGCTCTCCGATCTCGGCGCGGGCGCGCCTTGATCGCGCAAGTAGTCCTCGCCTGAGGACAACCCTTTGAGCGCCAGAAGCAGATTGTTCTGGTTGGTTGCGAAAGCCAGCCCGTCTTCAAGCGTGATGACCCCGCTTTCGATCATCCCCTTGATCACTGTGTCGAAATCTTGCATGCCATCAAGCTGACCGTCGCGCATCGCATCGAGCAGCGATTTCCCTTCGGATTCACCCTCTTGTATGTACTCGCGCGTGCGCGGCGTGGACTTCAAAATTTCAACAGCGGCGACGCGCCCGCGCCCATCAGCACGCGGGATCAACCGTTGCGAGATGATGTAACGAAACGTTTGGGCTAGCCGCGTGCGGATCACCGGCTCCTCGTTCTTCGGGTAGAGGCCAATGATGCGGTCAATTGTCTTGGAAGCGTCGATGGTGTGGAGCGTTGAAAGGACCAAGTGACCAGTCTCAGCCGCTTCGAGAGCGATCTCGGTGGTTTCAAGGTCGCGCATCTCACCGATCAAGATCACCTTCGGCGCCTGTCGTAAAGCTGCGCGCAGCGCCGACGGGAAATCGACTGCGTCGGTGCCAACCTCGCGTTGATTGATGGTTGAATTCTTGTGCGTGTGCAAGAATTCAATCGGATCTTCAATCGTCACGATGTGATAGTGTTTGGTCTCATTGATGAGATCGATGATGGCAGCGAGCGTCGAAGATTTGCCCGCTCCTGTGGGCCCCGTGACGAGGACGATGCCGTTGCGAAGATTGGCGATCTCAGCTAGCTGCGGCGGTAAGCCCAATGAGCGCAGTGTCGGAATCTCGGTCGGGATGACGCGCATCACGATCGAGTAGGTGCCGCGCTGCTGAAAGATGTTGACGCGAAAGCGCGTGCGCGATGGGAGCGAAAAGCTCAAATCGACGGCACCCGTGCGCACAAGCTTCTCGACGGCATCGGGATGGCCGCGAAGCAATGTCATCGCGATGATCTCGGTTTGATAGGGCGTTAACCGTTGCACGCCAAGCGGCTGAATTGGGACGAGCCGCCCGTTGATTTCGACCTGCGGCGGCTGACCAACGGAGAAGTTAAGATCGCTGATCTTGTCCGAAGCGAGCAGCATGCGCTCGATGATGGGCGAAGGGTCGAAGAAGCTCATACCAAGGCTCCGCGCGCAAATGGAAAGACGCCCACAAGCGTCAGAGATATTGTGGCGCAACTCGCTGATAAACGCAAGACAAATTTTTTAAACACTGTTTCATGCTTGGACGCTGAATGTTAAAAACGTTTGCCGAGCTGTAAACGCGAGGGCGGCGACCTTCACCCGGCGTTAGTGCGGAGCGAGAAGCTTCCGCTTGCTTGTGT
>NZ_PSLQ01000091.1:0-9555 GCF_040289685.1 Pyrinomonas sp. | reverse complement strand
AGGGTGGATCTGTGCCTTGAGCGTCAGGAGTGGCATCGGCTCTTCAGTATTGTATCATATGCGAGGGGGTGCGGTGTATCCCCTCAATGAATTGAGGGGGATGACAGCCCACTCGCGCTCCCCCGTTTTTCTAAAAGGAGAACTGACCACATGCCGGAGCGAAGAAGAACCACCACGCGATCAAACATCCGAGGCGAACGCGCGCTCGCTCATGCGACGCTGACGGCGCTTCTGCTGTTGACCTTTTGCTGGCCCGCCCAGCCGCAAGAGAGACATGAATACGCGCCCATCGAAGAACGGACGATCAACTACGCCGATTGGACGTTCAAGGATCTTGACGGCAAACCGGTTAACCTGCGCGGTTTCGCACAAGACAAACGGCTCGTCCTCGTCGTCTATTTTGCGCCGTGGTGTCCGAATTGGCGCTACGAAGCCCCCGTCATCAGCAGATTGCTCGATAAATACCGCACGCACGGCTTCGAGGTCGTCGCCATCAGCGAATATGCGCCCGAAGAAGAGACGCGCCGCTTTTTCGGTAAAGAGCGCCCGCCATACACGGTGGTCATCGAATCGAACGCGCGCGACGCGCGCACGCAAACCACTCACTACGCTTATCGTCAACGCTCCGGCGACCGCCGCAACTGGGGTTCGCCTTACAACATCTTTCTCGAACCGGTGAAACTAAACTCTTCCGGGCAACTTCTAACCGAAAAAGCTTGGGTCGCCAACGGAGAACTGGTCGAAGCGGAAGCGGAGAAGTTCATTCGCGCGCGGCTCGGATTGAAAGAAGAAGGGGAAAAACCTCCCGCCTGTCCTGCAACGCGACCCGCCACACGGTAACCAGCCGCAGAGCTTCAAATCAACGGCTCGACGGAGGGCGTCGGGCAAACGCTCAAGCGAAGGACGCACACCTCGCCATCTGAGCGCGGAGTGGTGGCATACGAACTCGGCGGAAACCTCCTAGAAGCCTCACTCCCGCCTGAATCGAATAAACAGCCGCTTGCGCGACCAAAGGCTGGAAAGGTGGGAATGATTCCGTTGACCGTCTGAACGCATCGGTGAAGCGCCTTCGCTTCTCGCAGAAGCAGCGCGCACCGCTGCGCGTCGCATTATCAATCTTGGAGTCAGCGAACCGATCAGCCGAACGCTTGAACTGCAGCTTCGGTTCAAATGCGCCAACGCTATGAAGCCGAGAATGGTGACGCGGCGGTGCGGCGCACCGCCGCGCTCGTCAGCTCTCAAAGGCTTGCAGCACCTCTTCGGCGTGCCGCTCGACAGCCACCTGATCGAAGATCTTTTTGATCCTTCCGCCTTCATCGATCAGGAAGGTCTTGCGCGCATTGGTCCAGTACTCCTTATCGCCGAAGACGTGTTTGCCGTAAGTGCCGTAAGCGTCGCCGATGCGGTGGTCCGGATCGCTCAGAAGCGTGAAGGGTAGATTGTACTTCGCCGCAAACTGCCGGTGTGATTCTTCCGTGTCGAGCGAAACGCCTAGCACCTTGATGCCCTTTTCTTCAAACTTCGCATAGGCATCGCGAAACGAACAGGCCTCCTTCGTGCAACCGGGAGTATCGTCCTTCGGGTAGAAGTAGAGCACCACTTTGCGGCCACGGAAATCCGAAAGCTTGACCTCGTTTCCGTTAGCGTCGCGCGCCGTAAAGTCCGGCGCCGGATCGCCCTCTTTGAGCATATGGATGAAGCCTCCTCTGAAATCTCGCTTGAAGATCGCAACCATTCTAGCGCAAAAGGATCATGGCGTGTAATCCGTGTAATCGGTCAATATATCTGAGACTCAGTGGGGACCAACTCACCTCTCAGCTTAGCGAGAAACTCCAAGGGCGCAAGCCCACCTAGCGCCATGTGGGGTCTGTGCCCGTTGTAGTGATCGAGGTAAGCGTTCAGCGCTCCCTGTAACTCAGGCATCCGTGTGGGCAGGGGCCGGGTATAGAACTCATCCCGAAACGTCTGTTGCATCCGTACCCCTCACTCCGTTCGGCGAAGGAAGCGTCTGCGCCAGGGAGAAGCAGGTACTGAGGTCAACCGCTGAGAAGTGCTTGATCATCTCCCTAGGCCCTAGGGTGACCGTTAGGGTGTCCACCTGCACCAATCGAGCCGGGCCTCTTCACCTCGTACCCCTGGGGTTTCCTGCGCCCCGTAGGGGCGAAGGCTCTTTCTCCCAGTCTTTCCCCTACGAGCCTGGACCAGGAATGAAGCCACGCTTTCCACCCGTCCGTGATCTTCCAGGTAGGCCAGCATCCGCCCCACCGTACGCTCCGGTGTATCCCTCCTTCACCAAGGTCAGCCACCAGCTTTCCTTTGCGCAGGGCGCGCGATGCGGCTCAGGAGCTCAAAGGAGCAGTGGACCTTCTGGAGCGCCTGGGTCTTTTGCGCTTTGGCTGCAGACCGCAGCGGTCCTTGCTGTTCCAGGGCCCTTTCCCACCGGTAGGCGGGTGGCCCGGCTGATCCCTACCAACTCCTGAATCTCTGACCAGTCCACTTTGCGCTTGCGCAGAGATTGCACCAGTTTGAGCTTGCGCAGGTGTTCCTGGACTGTGGGACCACCGGCCCCAGCCTCGTTCAGTCGCTGGGCCAGCCGGGCCCCTCTCCACACCTCTTTGCCGACTGCCCTTAGCGGCATCTGTGAGGATCTCCTCTTTTCTGGAGTGGTCCCCACATTTTAGTTGGGGCAGTCTCAGGTGTGTCTGTCCATGTTCATTTCAGTTTCCGCCGGTTGCCGCGTTGGAGAGGTCGAAGTTAACCCTTCGCGGGTTGATTTGAGAACAGCTCGATGCACGGGGCGATTTCGCGCTTCTACGAGTTCAACGCAGAGCTTAGGGAACTGTCTAGCATCAGCAGGGCGAGTTCGCGCTTCTACAGATTCAACGCGCGGGCGATCTGTTCGGCGAGTTCGGCTGGCGCTTTGTCAGCGCTTGCTTCGACGCGCAGCGATGCGAGCGCGTAGAGCGATCTTCTCCGCTCGTACAGGGCGCGTGCGACCTCTTCGCTTCGCGCCAGCGGGCGCTCTTCGGTCGAGGCGTTGATCCGTTGCCAGCAGAGTTCGAACGGCGCGTCGAGCCAAACGGTGATGACGCCCGCCGCGGTGAGCTGCTGGCGGTTCGGTTCGATGGTCCAAGCGCCGCCGCCGAGGGCGACCACCATCGCGCCGGCTTCGGCGAGCACTTCGCGCAAAGCGTCGGCTTCGATGGCGCGAAAGCGTTCTTCGCCCTCTTCAGCGATGATGGTGGCGATGGAACGCCCTTCGCGCTCGGTGATGCGCCGGTCAAGGTCGATCATCGAACAGCCGAGTCGGTCTGCCAGAGCTCGGGCGACGGTGGTTTTGCCCACGCCCATGAAGCCGAGGAGTGCGATGCGAGGCGCGACGCTCATCGCTCTTGGCTCAACGCAGCGAGAAGATCGAAAAATTCAGGGAACGAGATGGCGACCGCCTCTGCGCCGCGCAGTTGCGACGGCGCGTTGGCCGTGAGCGCGGCAATGGCGAAGGCCATTGCGATGCGGTGATCGCCGTGGGCATCGAGCGTGGCCGCGCGTAGCTTGACCGGCCCAGCGACGCGCAGCCCATCTTCCCGCTCTTCGACTTCGACGCCCATGGCGCGCAGGTTCTCTACAGTTGCGCGTATGCGGTCGGATTCTTTGACGCGGAGTTCGGCGGCATCCCTGATTTCAATTCCGCCTTCGACCTGCGTGCCGAGAACGGCGAGCGCGGGAAGCTCGTCGATCAATTCCGCCGTGAGCGCGCCGCAGATGAGATTGGCTTGCGGTTCTGTGGGTGACAACCGTCCAACGCCGCGAACGCGCACATCGCCGACCTCCTCGTTGCACTCGATGCGCGCGTTTTCGATGCTGATCTCGGCGCCGAGCGATCGAAGGACGCGAATCACCGCCGCGCGCGTCGGGTTCAATCCGACCCCTTCGATGAGCAGATCAGAGTCGGCGAGCAGCGTTGCCGCCACGAGAAAAAAGGTCGCTGAAGAGATGTCGCCCGGAACCGCGACGTCGCGCGCCAACAAAACGGTCGGACCCGTAACCGAAATCGTCTCGACGGCGCCGTCGGTCTCTCGCTCGACATGCAGACCGAACCATTCGAGCAAGCGTTCGGTATGGTCGCGCGTGCGCACCATCTCTCGCACGCTGGTTCGTCCTTCGGCATGCAATCCGGCGAGGAGAACGCAGGATTTCACCTGCGCGCTCGCTACGGGAGGTTGGTACGTGATTGGGCGCAGCGGATAGCGCCCGGTGATGATCAGCGGTGCGTGACCTTGCGTCGAGTCGATGGCGGCACCCATCTGTTCGAGCGGCTCGATGATGCGCCGCATCGGGCGTCGGCTGAGCGATTCATCGCCCACGAGCGCCGCGCTGAAGGGTTGTCCGGCTAGAATCCCCGCCAGCAGGCGCATAGTCGTCCCGCTGTTGCCGCAATCGAGTGGGGATGGAGCGGGCGACAGGCGCCCGCCGACCCCTTCGATCACGAGACGACCCTTTTCGCGCTCGATCTTCGCCCCAAGCGTTCGGAGGCAAGCGAGCGTCGAAGCGCAATCGGCGCTGGTCGAAAAATTGGTCAGCGTGGAGCGTCCGCGCGCTAGCGCAGCGAGCATCGCTGCGCGGTGTGAGATGGATTTATCGCCGGGAAGGCGCGTGCGCCCGCGAAGGCGCTTCGTTGGAACCAGTTTCATCGTCGCATCGTTCATCTGTTCAGAGATTCTACAACGAAAGCGTGTCGGCGCGCGACGAAGGGTTCGCTTCTTGACACCGAAGTCGGAAGCATGTTACCGAGAACATGCGCACCGTGCGGTCCGGATTTCTCCAAAGCTCGTGGACAATTGGCGTCCCTCTTTCGTTTGAAAATTCGTGGCGAAGGCGGGAGAAAACTGATATATTTGCTCGCGCTTGGTCGAAGGCTCATAAACGGAACTGTAATTGCGCTCACGACGCGAGCAAGAGCGTGCATGGCGCGAAAATGTCCTTCTTGCTGAGGCGAGACGCTCTTTGGCGCGAGGCGAGGAGACTGGCGGCAGCGAAAGCCCTCGCAGCTTTCGCGCACGGTCAGGCCGAGTGAGAGACGAGGCCCGAACGTCAAGTGCCGACGATTGGCCGATGAAATGCTGAGGAGCTGATCGTGGCGTTTGAGTGCGAGGATGAAAGCCTGATCTTCGTGCCGACGGACTGGGAAGACGGCGCGCGTGATCCATAAAACGACGCAACTTAGCTTACCGAGTCGCCTCGAAACGGTCGAGCGCGTAGCGGCCGTTGCCAACGACATCGCTGCGCGGTGTGGGTTTGATGCGGACGCGATCTTCGGCATTGAGTTGGCCGTGCGCGAAGCCGTCAGCAACGCCGTCTTGCACGGCAATCGCGAGGACGAAACGAAGCCGGTTGAAGTGTCGTTCACCGATTCGGGAGCGAACCTGACGATCATCATCCGCGATCACGGGGCGGGGTTTGATCCGGCCGAGGTGCCAGACCCAACGCGCGCGGAGAATCTGCTCAACCCTTCGGGACGCGGCTTGCTCTTCATCCGCACCTTCATGGATGAGGTCGCGTGGATGCGCCACCCCGGCGGCGGCATGGTGGTCCGCATGGTCAAGCGGCGCCCCCGGTGAAACAACTTTCGGAAGGAGAGAATCGATATGGCAGAATTGAACATCAAAGAGCGACAAGCGGGCGATGTTACCATCCTTGATCTAAGCGGCAAGATCACCATCGGCGAAGGCAGCGTTGCGCTGCGCAGCGCCATTCGGCGTTTGCTGTCGGAAGGCAAAAAGAAGATCCTGCTGAACTTGGGCGGCGTCAGCTACGTCGATTCGAGCGGCATCGGCGAACTCGTCTCCAGTTATACGGCGGTGAACAAAGAGGGCGGGCAGCTCAAGTTGCTCAATTTGACGCAGAAGATTCAGGATCTGTTGGCGATTACGAAACTGCTCACCGTCTTCGACGTGTACGAAGACGAAGCGACTGCGCTCGAAAGCTTCTCATAAAGACGAAAGCGGCGAGCCGCGAGAGCTGTATCCAAACGGTTCTCGCCGCTTGTTTCCTGCAAGTTCGGATGTTTCGTGCCACTTTCCGCCGTCTGCTGGCGCTTGATGATCCGCCGGAAAGGACGGCGCTCGCCTTCTCCATCGGCGTCTTTATCGCTTTCTCCCCGTTTCTCGGTCTGCACACGATCATGGCGACGCTGATCGCTGTGATCTTTCGTTTCAACAAAGTCGCCATCTACACCGGAACCTTTGTCAACAACCCCTTTTTGACCTTGGTTCCGATCATCATCGCGTCCTATGCGATCGGCGCGCTGGTGCTAGGGCGCCCGATGCGCATCTCGCCCGAAGGTCTAGAACTGCTCAAGCACCCGCGGCTTTTCGATGGAGTTTACTGGCACGATCTTTTCGTCCACAGTTGGAACGATGTACTTTTGCCGTTCGCCATTGGCGGCCTAGTCCTGTCGGTTGTTTGTTCGGCGATCTCTTACCCTTTGACGTTGCGTTTCTTGCGCGCGCGCCGCGCCGTGCAAGATGAGAGATAATCGGCGTCGGCGAGCGAATTTCGCCTCGGAAACCGAGTTGGCCCGCGTGCCAAGGCTCGCTCGTCGCTATTGGCGCGCGACCCAGGCGCAAAGTCGGCGCGTGAGCGCTTTTCAGGAGACCGGCGACGCGATGACGAGTTTCGCAAAAAAGGGGTGGCGCATTGCGCTGCCGTTGATCATCGTTTTGGTCGTGGCGGCGCTGTTCGCCATTTGGGTTGGATATCAACCGCTTAACCCGTTCGCGCTCCCCGAAGACGAGGCAACACGCACGCTCTTTTTTCGCCTGCGTTTGCCGCGCGTCGTCATGGCCGCTGTGGTTGGCGCTTCTCTGGCCTTGGTCGGCGCCGCGCTGCAAGCTTTGTTTCGCAATCCGTTGGCTGAGCCGCTGACGCTTGGCGTATCGGGCGGCGGCGCGCTTGGCGCCGGGGCGGCGCTCGCTCTCGGTTGGGGCACGCGCGTAGTGGGCATCCCGATCGTCTTCCTCTCGTCGTTCATAGGCGCGCTGCTTGCTGTTTGGGTCGTTTATCGGCTAGCGCGAACGGGCACCGTCGTCCTGCCCGGCGCGCTGTTGCTCGCTGGCGTCGTCGTCAATCTGATCTCGGCGGCGGGCGTGGTCATCATTCAATACTTCGCCGATTTCACGCGCGCGTTGCAAATCTTGCGCTGGACCATCGGGACGCTTGATGTGGTCGGTTTCGACCTCATCGTGCGGATGCTTCCGTTGCTCGTTCCGGGTTGGCTCGTGCTCTTCTACGTGGCGCGCGATCTGCATCTGATCGCCGTCGATGAGGAGACAGCAGCGAGCCTCGGCGTTGATGTGCGCCGGGTGGAACAGCTCGTCTATGTCGCTGCCTCGTTGATTGTCGGCGTGACGGTCGCCGTCGGCGGGACGATCGGTTTCGTCGGGTTGATCGTCCCGCATGCGGCGCGGCTGCTTTTCGGCGAGGATGTGCGTCTTCTTCTCCCCAGCTCGTTCTTGCTCGGAGCGGCTTTCTTAATGGTCGCCGATGCGATTGCGCGCACCGCGCTCGGCGCAGGCGAGCTTCCCGTGGGCGCGATCACGGCGTTGATCGGCGGTCCGGTCTTCCTCTGGTTATTGCGCCGAGAGCAGAGGTATGCGGCGCTTTAGCGTTGCAGCCCGTCTGGGAAAGTGCGCCGAAAGAGCTGCTTCTCCAGTTTGAGAGGATGGCCGTGCGACGACCGATGCACAACGAGCAAGCGCGCGAACCGTACATGCTGCTTCTCCGGTTTGAGGCGGTGGCGGTGCGACGACCGCCGCACAGCAGCAGCGGCCCGCGCCGCGAAGCTATTTCCCTAGCCGAAGGGGGTGGCGGTGTGATAACTTCTCGTCAAACGGAGCTTCCGACAGTGATGGCGAGGCAGAGACGATGACGTTTGCGCTACGCACGACGCTTTTGATCTTGCTCTTCTCCTTTGGCGCAGCGGCGCAAACGCCTGCTGCGACATCTCAGCGACGAAACGATGGCGTCAGCGTCGCGGCGCCTCAAACGGACCGGAGCCGTGTGCCCGCGGCGATCACCGAGGCGGACGAAGATGCGCTGCCGAACTTCGACCGCGTTGACGATCACTTGTTTCGCGGCGCACAACCGAAGACGCGCGGTCTGGCCCTGCTCGCGGCGATGGGTATTCGGACCGTCATCAACTTGCGCGATGACGATGAAAAGGCCGAACGCGAACGCATAGTGGTCCAGTCGCTCGGCATGCGTTACTTCAACGTGCCGATGCGCGGACTGGCTCGTCCCCAAAACGAGCAGATCGAGCGCGTGTTGGCGCTCATCTCCGATCCAGCGAATTGGCCCGTCTTCATCCATTGCCGCCGCGGTGCCGACCGCACGGGGACAGTGATCGCTTGCTATCGCATCGCCAAGCAAGGCTGGACGGCGAAACGCGCCATCTCCGAAGCGGAATCTTACGGCATGAGCTTCTTCGCTTTTGCCATGCGCGACTACATTCGTGATTACGCCGAACGGACACATCAACCGCAAAAGGCAGATAGAACAAACAAGCTCGCGCCATCGGAGTCGCGCCTTGTGCCGCAGTGAAGATGTCTCGGCAGCGCTTTTGACCAACGGAGAAACGATGGGAAGCATTTCAACCACACGCGGAGACAAAGGCGAAACCAGTTTGATCGGCGGCGAACGAGTCTCCAAAGCGAGCTTGCGCGTCGAAGCCTACGGCACCGTCGATGAATTGAATTCCTTTCTCGGTCTGGCGCGTTCGATCTGCGACGATGATGAAGTGCGCCAGATCGTGCGCGAGATTCAACGCGAACTCTTCGCCGTCGGAGGCGCGCTCGCCAATCCGCTGGCCCACTTGAAGGATCCGCCCTATGTGACGGATGAGATGATCCATCGTTTGACTGAACACGTCCATCGGATCGAAATGATCGACGGCATTTTGAGCGATTGGTCGCTGCCCGGCGAGCACAAGGCGGCGGCGGCCTTCGATGTCGCGCGAACCGTCTGCCGACGGGCTGAACGCGCCGTCATCCGGCTCGCTGAATCGGGCGAGACGGTGGACGAGCGAACAGTCGCCTACTTGAACCGCCTTTCAGATCTTTTGTGGCTCTTCGGACGGCTGCTTGAACTTCGCTCCGGCGTCGATGCGCGCCTGCGCGATGAAGAGCACAAAGGGCCCCGTTGGTCGCGCGCGTGGTAGCGACTTCGAGCTTCTCGTTCGGCCTCTTCAGAGGTGGGCATACGTTGAGAAGAATCCTTTTGGGTTCAGCGGAGGGAATTCTGTCGGCATCGCACGCGCCGCACCTTACGAGAAAGCTTCTTTAACTTCCCCTTGGGTTACGCCTTCCGCGGCGATCAATCCTCGCCGGAGCAAAGAGAAATGCCCTTCGAGGAGCGGCGGTTTTGCACCGCGTTTGGAGCGAACGCGGCCTTTCATCGCCGGACGCCAAAATAAAAGCGAGGCAAGACCGATCTTCGCCTCGCTTTTATCTTGGCTCTCTCGCTCTTTACGGGCGATCTCAAACCGATTTTACGGAACGT
>NZ_PSLQ01000090.1:0-9755 GCF_040289685.1 Pyrinomonas sp. | reverse complement strand
GCGCGCGAACGTCGTGCCTTGCCTGAGTGCACACGACGAATTGTCTGTGACCCGCAGACTTTGGCCTGAATTCGAGAGTAAGTTTGTCTGGGTTATCTCCACGTCGCCGTCGGCGACACATAAGCTTTTGTGCTGAAGCGATCAGTCGAAGATGAGGACGACTTTGCCGAAGCTAGCGTTCGATTCAAGTCGGCGGTGAGCTTGGCGCACATCCTCCGCGCGGTAGATGCTGTCGATGATCGGGCGCAGCGCGCCGGTCGCCAGCAACGGAACGACGTGGCGGGCAAAACGTGCTACCGCAAGCGCTTTCTCCTCCGCCGTGCGCGTGCGCAGCACCGTGCCCATCAAGCGCAATCGTTTGCGCATGATCTGTCCGAGGTCGAACGAGGCGCGCGTACCGCCCATCGTGCCGACGAAAACGAGGCGACCCAGCGGCGCCAAAGAAGCGATATTAGCCTCTCCGTAAGCGGCCCCGACCAAGTCGAGCAGCACATCAACGCCGCGTCCGCCGGTCCACTGTTGCACCGCCTCGACAAACGCCTGCGCATCTTCCGTCACCGTGCAGCCATCTTTCAATCCGAGCGAGCGCGCTTTGGCGAGCTTCTCCGAGGTGCGCGCCGTGCCGTACACGGTGGCACCTGCCGCGCGTCCGAGTTGGATCGCCGCCGTCCCAACGCCTGAACCGGCAGCGTGCACGAGCAAAGCCTCGCCCGCTTGCAATGTAGCCTGCGCGAAGAGAGCATCGTGCGCCGTGATGAAGACTTCTGGCACGGCAGCAGCCTCCGGCCAGTCGAGACCAGCGGGGATTTCGGCCACATGGTTCTCCGGGACGACGACGTATTCCGCTTGTGCCCCGCCGCTCGTGATGCCAAAGACGCGCTGGCCCGCTCGCCAACGTTGCACTTCGTCGCCGATCTGGTCCACTTCGCCAGCAAACTCCAAGCCTGGAATGTCCGCGGGCGCTCCCGGTGGAGCCGGGTAGAGTCCGCGCCGTTGAAGCAGATCGGCGCGGTTCAAGGCCGCTGCATGCACGCGCACGCGCACGCGGTCGGCGCGCGCTTCTGGCCTTGTGACCTCGCGCAGTTCGAGCGTTTCCACATCGCCGTGGCCGGCGATCACAACGGCCAGCATTCTGTTCGTCATCTTGTTCTCAATTCTCGGTTGCCGTTTGCTCGTCCCAAATGCGAACTTACGCCTCGGTCGCCCCTTTTCGTTCCGCTTTCGATCCCCGCTTTACGCTCGCGACGCTCGGAAGCGGAGCGGGAAGATTCTTTTCGTTGGTTCACGTCGGCTCATCAGCGCGCTCTTGATCCGCTCGCTTTTTCGGCCTGAGGTGCGGAAAGAGGATTACATCGCGGATCGAGCGGCGATCGGTCAGCAGCATCGTCAACCGATCGATGCCGATGCCGATGCCAGCCGTGGGCGGCATGCCGTAAGAGAGCGCGCGTAGGAAATCTTCGTCCATCACCATCGCTTCTTCGTCGCCGCGTTCGCGCGCCGCCGCTTGCTCGAGGAAACGTCGGTACTGTTCCTCCGGGTCATTCAACTCCGAAAAGCCGTTGGCCACTTCCATGCCAGCGATGAAAAGCTCAAAGCGTTCGGCTAGGGTCGGATCCGCCATGGAAGCTTTGGCGAGCGGCGAGATGGCTTTCGGAAAGTCCGTGACAAAAGTAGGCTGGACCAGCCGCTCTTCCGCTACGACGGCGAAAATCTCTTCAAGCGCGCGCGCACGCGCCGTCTCATCGGTCAAAGGCTCGGCCTCGGCGCGCGCCTGTTGCCATGCGGCGGCCACCAACGCGGCATCCGGTTCGTGCGATTCGGCTGCGAGCCGCTGCCACGTTTGACAGAAGCGGACGAGCAGCGCGAGCTGATCGTCGTTCTTCAACCACGCAGTGGAGACGGGATCGCCTTGCGGATCGTTGAGCGCGGCGGGCCAGTGGCGAACGATGGCTTCCGTGAGCGGGACGCGCGTGAAAGGCGGCGCGAAGTCTATCTCGTGTTGATCATAGCGCACGCGCAAGGTACCGCAGACGCGCTCGACCACCGTGCGCAGCAGCTCTTCGCAGAAGTCCATCATGCGGTGCGCGTCCCAGTAAGCGCAGTAGAACTCGAGCATGGTGAATTCGGGATTGTGGCGCACCGACAGACCTTCGTTGCGGAAGTTGCGGTTGAGTTCGTAAACGCGCTCGAAGCCGCCGACGACGAGCCGCTTTAAGTAGAGTTCGGGCGCGATGCGCGCGTAAAGCGGGATGCCGAGCGCGTTGTGCCACGTTTGGAAAGGGCGTGCAGCAGCCCCGGTCGCCAGCGGCGAGAGCATCGGCGTTTCGACTTCGATGAAGCCGTGTTCATCGAGAAAGCGTCGGATCTCGCGGATGAGCTGCGCACGACGCTCGAAGACTTCGCGCGTTGAAAGTTCGTTCTCGTCGCGTTCGACTTTGATGCTGCTGGCGATCAGGTCCAAGTAGCGTTGGCGTTGGCGGACCTCCGGATCGGCAATGCCGTGCAGCTTGTCGGGCATCGGGAGCAACGCTTTGGCCAAGAAGTAGAGCTTTTGCGCGTGCACCGAAAGCTCGCCCGTTTTGGTCACAAAAAGGTATCCGCTGACGCCGATGAAATCGCCTTGGTCGAGCAGTTCGAAAAGCTCCCAGCCATCGGTTTCGCGCCCGTCGCTTGTGACGGCGGTTACCTCGCCTTTACGAACGTAGATCTGCAAGCGCGAGACCCCATCCGCCAGATGAACGAAGGCGGCTTTGCCCATCACGCGCGGCGGAGTGGCGAGGCGCCCGGCGACGCGCACCTCGTAGCGGTTCAACTCTCTATTGGCCCGTTCGATCTCTTCGGGGGCGGGACGCGCGCCATCTCGCGCCGACGGAACGAAGGGCGCAAAATGTCGGACGATGGCCGTGATCGTGTCCTCTTCGTCGGGACGGACGATGCGGCTACGTTCGAAACGGTTTGGGTAAGGGTTTCCAATGAGCGCGACGATTTTCGCTAAGTGCTCGCGCCGCGCGCGCGTTTGGTCGTTCTCTTCGATGAACGGTAAGTTCACGGCGTTCGGATCGTGCATGGTCAACGTGATCTTCGGCTGAGTCAAAGGGACGATTATAAGAGCCGCACACGCCGAGGGCAAAGCGACTTTCGACGTTCGATGCGGGTGGTCGCTTTCGTCGGCACCGTGTTAAAGTTTTCAAGCGAGTGGCTATGGAAGATAAGCTCATCTCGCTCGATGAGGCGCGGCGCGTCCGCGCGCAAATGCGTGCCGCGGGCCGTCGGTTGGTCTTCACCAACGGGTGCTTCGATCTGTTGCACATCGGGCACGTGCGCTATTTGCAGCAAGCGCGCGCTCTCGGCGACGCTCTGCTTGTGGCGATCAACAGCGACCGCGCTGTGCGTGCGCTCAAGGGGCCGGAACGCCCTTTGATGAAGGAAGCGGAACGGGCCGAAATGCTCGCGGCGCTCAGTGTGGTGGATTTCGTATTGATCTTCGATGATTTGAGCCCGCGGCAGTTGATCGCCGAGTTGCTGCCGGACGTGTTGGTCAAAGGCGGCGACTACAAGCTTGACGAAATTCATGGGCGTGAGGAAGTGGAAGCCGCTGGCGGCCGCGTCCTCGCGCTCCCGTTCATCTCTGGTTATTCGACTTCGGCGCTCATCGAGCGCATCCGGCGGTTGCGCGATTGATGGCGAAGAGGAAAAAGCTGATAGAGAAAAGCGACGACGGACGCTACGTTTTGATAGATGGGTGCCGGTGGCGTGCGACCGATCCGCGAATTCCCGAGGAAGCAAGGAAACATCTAGTCGCTGAACTAATGCGCGCGCGGCGCGCGATGCGCGCTGGCGACCGCGAAGCCGAACGCGATGCACGCGCGCGCGTTCACCGAACCAAAGTGGCGCTCGGCGAGCGCGGCCCAAAGTGGTGGGATTGAAAGCGCGCCGTCCGGCTGAACAGGTCGTCGCTTCGTAGACCGTATCTTACGCGAGATGAGCTGTCGGCCACGAATGGGCCAGCCCAAAGCATCTAAATCGATTCCGGGCGCTGCCTCGGTTGCAAAGCCGCGTCAGTCGCGTCGCACAGCGATTTTAACGGTGGCTTTGAGTCGCTCGAAGGAACGACGCCTGTATGATCTTTCTCCACGTTGGCGGCTACGATTCTTGGATTATTTATGAAGACCGAAGCGCAACCGTCGTTTGTCATTCAAGGCACGCTCGAACGCGTGCTCGCTGGCCGCGAGTTCCAGAGCGTGGTTGAAGCCGTTCGGCGCGGCGAGCGCGTCGTTTCCATCAGCGGCCTTGTCGCCCCTCCGGCGCGAGCTTTGGCAGTTGTTGCGTTGGGGCTGGCGACCGGAAAAAGGGTCGCTTTGATCGTCGAGGCGAACCGCGAACTGGAGACGTGGGAGCGAGACGTTCGTTTCTGGATCGAGGTCCTGACGGGCGAATCGGCAGAGGCCGCCAAGCGCACGCTCGCGACGCTGCCTGCGTCGGAGAGCGATCCGTATGCTGGCGCGTCGCCTCACGTCGAAACGCTCGAAGAACGAGCGCTGGCGCTATGGAAACTCGCGCACGGTACGGCGCGCTTCATCCTCCTGACTGCGCGGGCGCTCGCGCGCCGCACGGTGGCGCCTGCGGAGATCATCTCTTCGGGAGCCGTCCTGCGACTCGATGCCGACCACGATCTCGCTTCGCTGGTCCGGCGATTGCTCGCTGCCGGATACGTGCGCGAGGATCCGGTTGGGGCCGTCGGCGAGTTCTCCGTGCGCGGCGGCATCCTCGACGTTTGGCCGCCGGGATGCGACGCGCCAGTGCGCGCTGAGTTCTTCGGCGACACGGTGGATTCGATTCGCGAATTCGATCCTGAAACGCAGCTTTCGACGCGAAAGCTGACGAACGTCGAGCTCCCGCCGATGCGCGAATACGCCGTTGCGCGCGATGATTTCCGACGCTGGGCGGAAGCGGCGCGCGCGCGTTGGCACGAAGAACGTTTCGCACGCGCCTTGCGCGATCGCACGAGCTTGGCGGACGAAGGCGAAAGTTTTCCAGGGTGGGAATGGCTGATGCCGCTCATCAAAAAGACAGACGCTTCGCTCTTCGATTACCTACATGATTGCGTGCTGGTTGTCGATGAGCCGAGCGCCATCGAGCGTCGGTTGATGGAATTGGAGGCGACGCTTCGCGCAAGATATGTTGAAGCGGATCAAGCCGATGAGTTGGGGCTGACGCCAGAAGAGCTCTATTTGACGGCGGATGAGCTCCGCACTGGTTTGGAGAGAGCGTCGCGCGTGGAGTTCCGCGCGCTGGGGCGCGAGGCGGCGCGCGTCGATGAACGCTTTTCTCTGCTCGACACAAAGATGAGCGGGCTAGCGTTTCACCAAACGGAGCAACGCATCCCGTTCCATCTCTTTTCAGCTGTGGAACGGGCGGTTGAAATCGAATGGCCAGCGCGGGCGGCGAAAGCCTATCACGGCGACGTTCGGATGCTTGCCGCCGATTTGAAGCGACGCGCACAAACGACATGGTTGGTCATGCCGAGTCGCGGCGTCGCCGAACGGGTGGCCAAGATGCTCGCTGAGTACGACGTCGCTGCGCAACTGCTTCCGCTTGCGGAGACGGGGCGTCGGGAGACGCCCGTAGCGGTTACAGTCGGAAAGATCTCTGTCGGCTTCGAGCTGCCAACAAGCGACTTCACGTTGCACGTTGAACGCGATCTCTTTACAGAGGCGGGCGATGGTGCACTTGAGCGGCAGAGAGCGCGCGGCGGAGCAAAATCCAGAAGCGCCGCTTTCATCTCCGACTTTCGCGATCTGAAGGTCGGCGATTACGTCGTGCACGTGGATCACGGCGTAGCGCGTTTCGGCGGTTTGCAAACGCTCGAAGTGCAAGGGCGGCGGAGCGAGTTCATGCTGCTCATTTACGCCGATGAGGCCAAACTCTACGTGCCGGTCGAAAGGCTCGATCTGGTCCAGCGCTACGCGAGCGCCGAAGGTCGCGAACCGACGCTGGACCGGCTCGGCGGTCTTGGCTGGCAGAAGACTAAAGCGCGCGCCCGGCGCGCCATGCGCGACATGGCGGACCAATTGCTCCGCCTGTATGCCGAACGCAAGCTCGTGCGCGGTCACGCCTTCGCGTCCGATACGCCTTGGCAACGAGAGTTCGAGGAGGGGTTCGAGTACGAGCTGACGCCAGATCAAGCGACGGCCATCGCCGAGGTCAAGCGCGACATGGAGCAGCCCGTGCCGATGGACCGCTTGCTGTGCGGTGACGTCGGTTACGGCAAGACGGAAGTGGCCATGCGCGCCGCGTTCAAGGCCGTGATGGACGGCAAACAAGTTGCCGTGCTCGCGCCGACTACGGTGCTCGCTTATCAACACTTCGAAACGTTTCGCGCGCGCTTCGCGCCGTTTCCGGTCAAGATCGAGTTGCTGTCGCGCCTGCGGTCGAACAGAGAGCAGAAGGAGATCCTCGCGCGCGTGGAAGCGGGCGAGATCGACATCTTGATCGGCACGCACCGTTTGCTCTCCAAAGATGTTCGTTTCCGCGATCTCGGCTTGGTAGTGGTCGATGAGGAGCAGCGTTTCGGCGTCGCGCACAAAGAGCGGTTGAAGCAATTGAGAAAGCGCGTCGACGTATTGACGTTGACGGCAACGCCCATTCCGCGGACGCTCAATATGTCGCTCGTCGGTCTGCGTGACATGTCGATCATCGAGACTCCGCCGCGCGACCGTCTGGCGATTCAGACGCAGGTCGTACAGTTCTCCGAATCGGTCATCAAATCGGCCATCGAACTAGAGCTACAGCGGAGCGGTCAAGTCTTCTTCGTTCATAACCGCGTTGAGACGATCGATTCGATCGCCGCGCTCATCAAGCGGCTCGTGCCCAGGGCACGCATCGCCGTGGCGCACGGACAGATGAACGAACAGCAAATGGAGCGCATCATGCTCGATTTCGTCGCTTACAAATACGACGTTCTCGTCGCGACGACGATCATCGAAAACGGCATAGACATCCCGCGCGCCAATACGATCATCATAAACCGCGCTGATCAATACGGGCTAGCGCAGCTTTATCAATTGCGCGGTCGCGTCGGACGCTCGAACCGTCGCGCATACGCCTATTTGTTGATCCCATCGGAAGCGGATTTGACCCCTATTGCGCGACGGCGCTTGGCGGCCATCCGCGAGTTCTCCGATCTAGGTGCCGGATTCCGCATCGCCGCGCTCGATTTGGAGCTTCGCGGCGCCGGAAATCTGCTCGGCGCCGAACAGTCGGGCCACATGGATGCGCTCGGGTTCGACCTTTACATGCAGATGCTCGAGCGCACCGTGGCCGAACTGCGCGGCGAAGCGATGGAAGATGAGACGAGCGTCGCGCTCAATCTGGGCGTGGATGTCTCCATCCCCGCTGATTACATCAGCGACATGGGCCAGCGGCTACGCGCTTACAAACGCATCGCTTCGGCGCGCGACGACGCGCAGTTGCGCCAGATTCACGCTGAGATGGAAGACCGCTACGGGCGCCTCCCCGAACCGGTCGAAAAGCTTTTCGAATACGCACGACTGCGCCGCCTCGCCGAGGAGGTGGGGGCGCTTTCGATCGATCGCACGCCAGACGGGCTGGCCATCAAGTTGAGCGAGCGTGCCCGCGTCGCGCCGGAGAGTTTGATCGAACTGGTGCGCAAAAGGCCGGGAACGAGCTTTTCGCCGAGCGGCGTGTTGCGCGTGCAATTGAGCGGTGACGAAGAGATCATCCAAACGGCACAAGCGCTTCTCGAAAAGATCAAAGCTGCTGCGGACGCATGAGCCGATGATGAGGACGAAGATCGGACCTCGAAGAGGGGCGTAAACGAAAAGCGCGACTGCGGCGAGCTTGCGCCCGATGCAGTGGAAGCATCAGAATAAGGGGCGGAATGAGAAAGGCGAGATGATCTCGTTCAATTGGAGACGAGCGGCGCAAGGATCGCGTTTGGGTGAGCGAAGGATCGCGCTGAATTCAGATGAATCAAGGAAGTAGAGTCATGAACAGAAAGAGGCTTCAAATCGCGCTGGCAGCCTTTGCGCTGCTTTCGCTTCTTGGTGGGGCGCAGGCGCAAGAAGAAGGCGAACCGCGCGTGGTCGATCAAGTGGTCGCCCAAGTCAATAACGACGTCATCACGCTGTCAATGCTTCGACGCGAGATGCGCGAGGCCGTGGAAGCGCTCAAACAGCAGCGCGGCTTGACAGAACAGCAAGCCACCGAAGAGGTGCAAAAAAGGCAGCCGGAATTGATCGCCAGCTTGATCAACGAGCAGTTGTTGCTGCAAAAGGGAAAAGAGATCCCGCGGCTCGAAGAGGAAGTTGAGGCGGAAGTCAACCGGCGCATGTTGGAAGTGGCGCGTGAGAATAACATCAAGTCGATCGAGCAACTGGACGAAGCCTTGCGCAATAGCGGCCTCGATCCGGTGGAGATACGTCGGACTTTGCGCCGCGAGATCATGAAGAGCGCCGTGTTGAACCGCGAAGTGGACGCGCGCATCTACTTCGGGTTGAGCGCTGATGAGGTGCGGAAATACTTCGACGCACACCGCGACAAGTTCCGCAAGCCCGAAACGATCACGCTTTCGGAGATCTTTCTGAGCGCCGCGGGCAAGTCTGAACAAGAGGTGCTCGCGCGAGCGAAAGAGATCGTGCAAAAGGCGCGCGCCGGAGCGGATTTCGGGCAACTGGCCCAGACTTATTCGGAGCGTCCGCAGTCGCGCGAAAGGAAGGGCAAGCTCGGCACGTTCGTCCTTTCCGATATCACGCGCCAAGAGGTCGCACAGGCGATCAAAGGGTTGAAGGCGGGCGGCGTAACCGATCCGATTAAAACGGAAGAAGGTTATCTGATCTTGAGAGTTGATGAAAGAACTCCGCCGGGCGACGCGACGTTCAATGAGAATCAGGTGCGCGAAGCGATCACGGCAGAACGCGCGCCAAAAGAGCGGGCCGACTACTTGGACTCTTTGCGCAAAGAGGCTTATATCGCCGTCGCTGAAGAATACCGCGCGGCGGTGCTGCCTCTTCTCAAACTGGAGAACAAGACGGCGGCGAAAAGCGTCAAGCGGCCATGAAATCTACGAGCGGAAGGTCTCCAGCTTCGAGTCGGCTGGCGCGCTTCACACCGAGAAGAACGGATCATCTGCCGCAAAGCCTGTGCGCTTTCGAGAGTCGACTTAAAAGCGATGAGCGAAAACGCGGTTCAAGAGCTGCGTTTGGATCATTTTTTGCGCGCCAGCCGCTTGGCGCCGCGGCGCACCGTTGCACAAGAACTGTGTGAGCGAGGAGCCGTTCGGGTCAACGATCTGCCGGCTCGCGCTGCGCGTCGCGTGCGTGTCGGCGATCGCATTGAACTGACGCGGGGCAATCGCCTCATCGCCGTTCGTGTGGCGGCGCTGCCGTCGTCGAAGCAGGTCTCTCGCACACAAGCACGAACTCTCTACGAGCTGTTGGAAGAGCGCGTGTTGCCGGAAAGCCTCTAGCGACGAGCAGCAGCAATATCGCAACCAACGCTCTCCTTTTAACCCTCTCTTGGTCCCTCTTTCGCCTCGATTGAAGAGCGCATTTGGCCGCGCGAAGCGGTCGGGCGCGCAAGCTCTGATGGGCCTTCGGCAAATTTCCCGTCCCCTATCGCTCGTGCCTTGCTCCTCGCTGCGCACCTATCTCGAAAGTTGCGCATACCTCATCGGGACGCCACTTAGTTTGCTGAGCGTAGATCTGATCGCTCGGCGTCGAAAGCCTCTTCCGCAC
>NZ_PSLQ01000089.1:0-10027 GCF_040289685.1 Pyrinomonas sp. | reverse complement strand
TTCCAGTGAGACCACCTGCTTCGTCTTGGTATCGCCCCCCACATGGATCTTGATGGAGCCTTTCCGTCTCTTGCGCATCCACTCCCCACGATGGGTGACCTTGATCCCTGTGCTCTCCACAGCGATCACTACCTCCTCCTCTACTTGAGGCTTGTAGCCCAGATCTGGATCGAGCTCGAGCTTTTGGAGGCGCAAGGAGAGAGTGCTGTAGTCCGGGGTGGGGATGGAGATCCGCTTTCTCAATCTCCGGGCAACACCCTCCAGTTAACGATAGGGGAGACCGAAGACCACGCGCAATGTCCCTAAGAACAATATCAGGCTATGAGGATAGCGGAACGGTCGCCCGTTCTTCCCCAGGTTCATCTCAAAGAGTTCCTCTTGCCAACCCTGCAAGCTCTCCACATCGAGCAAGATCTCCCCCCGCTGGACGAGGTGCTCGTTGTATTCTTTCCAGTCCCTATCAGGCTTCTCCTCCTTGGTCATGGCCTATCCACCCCTCGCCATCCTAGCCCCTCAGGTCCAGCTTATTCAACACAGCACGCAACTGGATACTTTCGCCCGACCAAGCCACGCTCGACGAGCGTCGCTTCGCAACTGCCTGCGCTGAGGCGGTGCGCGACCAGATGCATGATCAAGTGCGGGTTCACCGTCTCGCTGCAAGTGAAGATGTCGAGCGCGGCGTAACCGTACTCAGGCCACGTGTGGATGGCGATGTGACTTTCGGCGATGACAACGACGCCGCTAACGCCATACGGACTGAATTTGTGAAGCACCGCGTCAACGACGGTGGCGTTTGCGGCTTGAGCGGCATCGAGTAGGGCTTGTTTGACAAGCGTGGCATCGTTAAGGAGATCTCTGTCGCAGTCGAACAGTTCGACGAGAAGCTGCCTTCCGAGCGTTTTCATCTGAACATAAAACCCTCCCGAGTGATGTCAACCAGCGTTGCAACGGACGAGTTTGTGATGATGAGAAAATATTGACGGAATGTCAAGACCTAAATGGACCACAAAAAGACGATCCCGCAATGTGGCCAACAAAGGGCTGCGCCGCGACGAGACAGACCATTGATCGCGATCGGCTTCATGAAGCAGCTAGCAGTGCTCTCATAGCCACATGATGAGAGGGGAGTTGAAGCGAAGAAAGAAAGGTTTGACCGACCAGCGAACTCACGACTGCACGACGATGAGCAGGTAATGACAAGCGCTTCAGATCGTACGCATCATCGGCCAACAACGAGGCTGCGCACGTCATGGCCACACGATGACACAAAGCCTCCTCGCGCGCGATAGTGGACTCGAACCCTTTTTAGGACGAGAGAGGCCGCGCAAAAGGCGCGCGGCGCGCTTGAACTCACTAGATGTAGGGATCCCGAAAATCCTCTGAACAATAGCTTTCAGCGGAAGCGTTGGCCGATCTGTTCCGTGCCGATGGTGCCGATGCCGTTCAGGCGAAAACTGAAGACGAAGCGGTTCTCGCGTCTCACTCCGACATTGAACGTGAAGTTCTGCACGGTGATGGCGCAGCAATCAAAAGCGTATCCGAGCGTCAAAGTCGAGCTGATCAGCGAGGAGCTCCCCTTGCCCGGACGGTTTTGAAAATCGAAGAAGAAAGCTGCGCCACCAAACAACCCTCGCTCCGTGTTGCCGATGAACAGCGATGGGCTCCACTGCGATCCCTGCAACGTCCCCGGCTCTTTACCCCGCTCATCGGCGTACTGACGCAAACTCGGCGATAGCCCAACGGCGCGCGTGTAGTAGAAGGTTTGATAGGCTTTTACGAGACGCCGATCCACGCCGGTCGTCACGGCGAGCGCGCGCACGCCGTCGCCATTGGGATCGAGATCAAGCCGCGCATCGGTGAAAAGTCGGTAGAGCGGACGATAGCGGACTTCGAAGTTGATCGGTGAGAAGCGTCGCGGCACGCCGCCGTAACTGAAACCGGAGAAGGTGTTGATCGGATAGAACTGATTGCGTTGTCCTGGCACGAGCGCGCCGCCGAAAAAGGGGTCGAAGAAGTACTTGCCGCGAACCGCAATCGACAAAGTTTCGTAAGGCTGGCCGCCATCTTGTTTGTCGAGCGGCTTACCGTCAGGAGTCTCTGGCGAACGGCGCGCAAAGAACCGATTGACAACGCCGTATTCGATCTCGTTGGTATCGGCGACGGCATCGAGTTCATCGAAGAGGATGATTCGACGGAAATCCTCCTCGATGCCGATGATGCGGCGGTAAGCGAGGTACGGCTCGATCACGTGGCGGAAGCGGAACGCGCCATCGCTTTTGCGAAAGTCGCGCGCCAAGGCTGGCGGTCGCACGTCGAACTCGAATTCGCCATAACCGCGCACGAGGTCGCGGCTTGAAACCAGTCGCGTCGCCGGATCGAGCGAGTTCGAGTAGTAGGTTGCGCGCACTCCGGCTCTCACGGTCGCCGACCAACCGCCGAAATGGAGCGGGATGTCGAAGCGCGGAAAGAGGTCGAGGCGCTGGACGATGGATGGCGTGACGATGGCGTTTCTCACTCGATTCGACGCAAGCAGCGTCGGGGCGTCGAACGTCTCTTTGCGGCTCACACCATCAAGACTGCTTTCGAGCGAGAAGTAGAGCGGCAAGCGGCCGAGCGCGCGCAAGACCGAAGGACGCTTTTCGAACGAGATGCTTGGCAAACGGCGCGTGCGGATGCGCATGCCGGAGAGCGTGATGACTTGCGTGTTGGCAAGAAGGTTCAAACTGTAGTCATCGAAGTTGCGATTAATGAAGACCTGTGAGCGCTCTTCGGGCGAGACCGCGCGCTGGATCGAATCGGAAAAGACCTGTCTGAAAGCCAGATTCGACGTGATATCGATATCCGCGACGGCAAGGAAACCGTTCGGGAAATAGTGAACGCCTTCGACGTACAAGCTCGACCCGCCTTGATCGGGGGCATCCGGTCCAGCTTTCTTCCCGAAGAGCCGATCCTTGACGGCGAAGAAGCCAGCGTTCAGATACGAACGCGCGTTGGCGCGCGTCCGCAAGTCAGCGCCGAATCCAATGCCGCGCGCCGTGTAAATGTCTCCGCGCAAGGTCAGATCAGCCGAACGTCCGAGCGTCAGGTAGTAAGCGTTCGACAAGCGCGCTCCTTTGCTGCCGGAAGCGCTGAAAGTAGGCGTCAAAAAGCCCGACGCGCGATCCCGTCGTTTGATCGGGACCGAAGCATAAGGCAAACGAAGAAGCGGTAGGCCCTTGACGTAAAAACCCGGCGACCTCAAGCGCACGCGATCGTTCAGCCGGATTTCAGCTCGCCGAGCGCGAAAGCTCCACTTCGGCACTTCTTCATCGCAAGCCGTGATCTCGCCGTTGGTGATGACGATCAAATCGGCGCTTGCTTTTTCGACGCGCTCGGCCGTGAAGTAGAGGATCGTGCCGTCTTGCGTTTGATTCGTGAATCCGGTGGAGTTGACGAAGTACCCGGTCTTGGTCGCATAGTTCCATTCAGCGCGCGTCCCCGTGATGCGCTGTGCGCCACGCTCGAGTTGCTGATCGAAGACGACGTTGCCTTCGGCGACGACGCGGTTCTCCGCTTCGTACACGGTCACCTTATCGGCCTGCAAACGATACACGCCGATGCGCGCGTCCACGTTACCTTCATACACGAAGACGCGCTTTTCAGGCGGTCCGGCGACGCTGAACCGATCGGCATCTACGGTCAGCTCTTCGGTATTCGCCTCTTTTCCGACTTGAATCGGCAGGCGCGGACGAAGCGTTTGGTCCTGCGTGAGCGGATTGACGCTCGGCGTGTCGGTGATTGGATTAGCGACTTGACGCTCGACCTGGTTCTGTTGCTGCGCGGCGATTTTGCCGAGCGAGAGCGCGAACCACACACACACAACCAAAACTTTCATCCAGATGGCGTCGGCGTCGCACGAAGCACTGTTGTCGAAACGCGAGCGTGACATCCTCTTCCCTTGCGATGAAAGCTTCTGATGCTAGCACGCGAACCTATGGAAGACAAAATGTACGCGCGCATCAGGCGGACGCGCTGCGCCTGCATTGGTCCACGAACTTCGCGCGTTCGTATTCCTTGGCCGCAACCATGATCCGATTTTGCGCAACACGATCGCTGGTTTACAGCTCTGCACCCGATGTATGATCGTGCTTCTCGCGATGCCAACCGCCACCAAGAACGTGACGGAGACTTTCCGCTTGATGTTGGTCGCTGGTGAAGCATCCGGCGACGCGCATGCCGCGGCGCTCGTGGCAGCACTGCGCCAAACGGCTCCCGAAGCGAACTTCGAATTCTTCGGTCGTCCCGGACCGCGAATGCGCGCCTGCGGCGTCGAACCGACCGCCGATGACGGCGATCTAGCGATCATGGGCATCTTCGAGGTGGCGCGTGCGCTGCCGCGTTTTTGGCGCACCTACCAACAGCTGCGTGAGACGGCATATCAACGTCGCCCGGATGCAGCGATCCTCGTCGATTGGCCGGAATTCAATTTGCGTCTTGCGCGGGCGTTGCGGCGCGCCGGCGTGCGCGTTATCTACTACATCAGCCCGCAGCTATGGGCTTGGCGCGAAGGGCGCGTGCGTTACGTCGCGCGCGACATCGATCTGCTGCTCTCCATTCTGCCTTTCGAGCTGCCATGGTATGCGGCGCGCGGTATCTCGCACGTTGAGTTCGTTGGGCATCCTTTGGTCGGCGAGGTGCGCGCCGGTCGCACGCGCGCCGAATTCTGTCGCGCTCACGCCCTAGATCCCACCCGCCCGTTGATCGCGCTGCTTCCGGGCAGCCGCCGCAAGGAACTCCAGCGCATCTTGCCGCCCATGCTTGACGCCGCGTTCATCATCGAACGTTGCAGGAAGGACGCGCAGTTCGTCGTCGCGCTCGCTCCATCGCGCACACGCGCTGAACTCATGCGCCTCACCGCGGAGCGCACACGCTCGCCACGCCTGCTGCGCATCGTGCACGATGAAACCTACGATGCTTTGGCCGCAGCCGACGTCGCAGCCGTCGCCAGCGGCACGGCGACTTTGGAAGCGATGCTGCTCGAAACGCCGCTCGTCATCGTCTACCGCGAATCCTCAATCAACTGGCATACGCTCGGGCGGCTCATCCGAACGGATGATGTCGGGCTGGTGAACCTCATCGCTGAAAAGAGGATCGCGCCGGAGCTGATTCAAAACGATTTCGCGCCGGAGAACCTAGCGCGCCACATCCTCGCGCTGCTCGATCCTGTTGCTAACGGCGCGATGCGCGCCGAACTACGTGCCGCCAAAGCGAAGCTCGGCACCGACGGCGCAAGCGCTCGCGCCGCGCAGGCCATCATCCAAGCCGTGCGCCGCTGGCGATCTTTCAACCAAGCCGGCACGACGCCCGATGATTCCGCTTCGCCCGCACAATGCTAAACGGGGACGCGCGCACGGTGAGACGAGGGCGAACCAATAGAAAAGATTCAACGAGAGGCGCTTCGGTCAAAGCGAGTTGATCAAGAGAACCGTGTCGCCAGACGCGTGTTGAAGTCAGAGCGACAGGAGACGAGGCGGTGACCGCCATGCGGCACAGTCTGCCTGCGAAGATGGCGACAGGGAACGAAGCAACGCCCTCGCAAAGCGCGTGTGGGCGACGGCAACCAGACGCAGAGAAGAACGCGCACGGCGCGATCCTGACATCGGCGCTCAACTTTCATCGGGCGTGATCGATCGCCGCCCGGCCTTCGTTCGTTTAACCTCAGATCGCATGCTGCGCGCGCTCTTTGCAGTTCGTGAACGTTCATTCAATCGCGCGTCGCATCTTGCGCGCGCTCTTCCAGTTCGCGCAGTTTTCGGCGAATCTCTTCGATCTCGGCGCGCATCTCTGGAAGGCGGCCCCAAAGGGCATTCAGCCGCTTGTACTCATCGAGCGGGCGCGCCGGAATGCCCCACACCACCGCTCCCGCTCGAACGATCTTGCCCGGCAAGATCCCAGCCTTTGAACCGATAACGGCACCGCATTGAACGCGCGCGTGATCCCCCATGCCGACTTGTCCGCCGATGACGCAATCGTCTTCGATCACGGTGCTGCCCGAAATCCCAGTCTGCGCAGCGATGACGACGCGCGCGCCGATCTGCACGTTGTGCGCAATCTGAACCAGATTATCGATCTTCGTCCCACGACCGATGCGCGTCGCGCCCAAGGCGCCGCGATCCACACAAGTGTTCGCGCCGATCTCGACGTCATCTTCGATGATGACCGTACCGAGCTGCGGGAATTTATGGTAACCGTCCGCCGCGCGCACGAAGCCGAAACCGTCCGCGCCGATGACGACACCGGCATGAAGGACGACGCGATTTCCAATCGCGACGTCATCGTAGATGACGACGTTCGGATGGATCACGCAATCGTCGCCTACCTGCACTTTTGCGCCGATCGAGGCGCCGTCGTGTACTTCCACCCTCTCGCCGATCACTGCGCCCGCGCCGATGCGCACATACGGGCCGATGTAAGCGCTCATCGCGATGCGCGCGTCGGCGGCAACCCATGCTGTCGCGTCCACTCCGGGAGCGGGCCTTTTCCGCGGGTGGAGCGCCGCGGCGACCAAGGCGAAGGCGAGTTTCGGATTCTCCGCCTCGATGCACGCCGGAGCGCGACACTCCACCCCTGCAGGGACGATCAAACAGGAAGCGCCGCTCTTCGCAGCTCGCTCTGCAGCGCGCTGGTTCTCGACGAAAGCGATCTCGCCTTCGCCCGCCGCGTCCAAGCTCGCCACGCGCTCGATCAACGTCGCGCCGTCGCCGCGCAATCGTCCACCGACTAGTTCAGCCAATTCCGCAGCCGTGATCTTCCGTTGCGTCATGAAACCTCATCATGCAGAAGAGCGTCGCCGTCGTCACGCATCTGCGGCGATCTCGTGCGCCGAGCAATCGTCACCGGACCTCGATTCTCGTGCTGTTAGCGCGCGCCGCTCTCTTTGCGCGCAGCGCGCGTCCAGCCGCGATTTGAGGACCGGATGAAGTCTAACAGATGGGCGACGTTTGCGTCGTTCATCTCGTGCAGCGCCGCCAAAGTATCTTCCAGGCTCAAATCTGACCGGAAGAGCAGTCTGAAGGCGCGCTGCAGATTCAAACGCTCCGCGGCGCTGAAACCGCCGCGCCGAAGCCCGACGACGTTGACTCCGCGCACGCGCGCCGGATTCCCATCTGTTATAAAGAATGGTAACACATCCTGCACGATCTTCGACTTTCCGCCGACCATCGCGTACCGCCCGAAACGGACGAACTGGTGCGCGCCGACGTTGGAAGAGAGAAAGACGTGATCTTCGACCACGACGTGTCCAGCGAGCGCCACGCCGTTGGCGAAGATGTTATCGTCGCCCACTTGGCAATTGTGCGCGACGTGCACGCCGATCATGATAAAGTTGCGCGAACCGATGCGCGTCGCTTCGCCCACGCCGCAAGCGCGATGGATGGTCGCGAACTCGCGAATGACGTTGTCGTCGCCGATGACGAGTCGGCTCGCTTCGCCGCGAAACTTCACGTCTTGCGGTTCGCCGCCCAACACGGCGTGTTCGCCGACGCGATTGCGCTGGCCCAGTTGCGTGAAACGTTTGATGACGGCGTGCGCGCCGATTTCACATCCATCGCCGATGACGACATCCTCCTCGATAACGGCATAAGGGCCGATCATCGAGGAGGACGAAATCTCTGCGCGCGGGCTGATGATGGCTGTCGGATGAATTTTCATCTCATCTAATGTTGAACGCCAAAGGTTCGCCGAAGCGGCTTCGACGCGCCTTTTGATCCTTGCCTCGAGGGTGGAAAGCCATTATTATTTCCCGCTGTTGACCGATGCAAGGCGACCGACGGCACTATCTCGATTTCATGTTTGACACAGGAGGAAAACGACGAAGTGTTTAGCGACCATTTTCGGCGCAACGAATCGCTCAGGGGCCGGTTGAACGGCGTGCGCGGCTCAGCGCTGCTTTCGACCCTGTCGAACGCGGCGTGGAAACTCTTTCAAGCCGTGAACACGCGCTTGCCCGAAGGAGAAGCGCTGCGCCCCAAATGGGCGCCGGGACCGCTCTTGAAGTCTTACGAGCGGACCAGTCCGCCGCTCGGATTTCCGCGTGAAACCGATTCGCTCTGCCCGACCTGTGTCAAACAGGTGCGCGAAGCCGTTATCCGCGGCGAACTTTCGCTTGACACCTTGATGCACGCCCACCCAGGTGAGATCAAAGCGCAGCTCCTCGAAGAGGACGGGCGCATCATCATCCGCAAAACATGTCCCGCTCACGGCGAGTTCGCGGACGTGCTTTCGACCGATGCCGCTTTTTTGCGCCGGATCGAATCGCTCTTCTTCGGACGTGACTTTCGCGCCGCCGAAGATGCTCACGTGCATCGTCATGGCACCTCGACGATCAAATTCGGGCGCGGCGCTGTGTTGACGGTTGATCTCACAAACCGCTGCAACATGATGTGTAACCCGTGCTTCATGGACGCGAACCAAGTCGGCTACGTCCATGAACCGTCCTTCGATGATATCAAAGCCATTTTGGATCGGGCCGTCAGCTTCAAACCGCGTCGTCAGATCATCATCCTTTTTTCGGGCGGCGAGCCGACCCTTTCGCCACACTTTCTGGAAGCGGTCGCTTACGCCAAAAAGATCGGCTTCTACCGCATCCTTGCAGCGACCAATGGCATCCGCTTTGCCCAAGACCCGGAATTCTGCCGCGCGGCCAAAGAGGCCGGTATGCACGGCGTCTACCTGCAATTCGACGGTGTCTCCGAAGAGAAGAATCGCCATCGCGGGGTCGGCAACTTGTTCGATGTCAAGCTGCAAGCGATCGAGAACTTGGCGCGCGTCGGCATCAAGATCACGCTCGTGACGACCATCGTCAACCAGATCAACAACGACGCCATCGGTCAGATCGTCGAATTCGCCATCAAGAACATCGACAAGATTCAAACCATCGCCTTCCAACCCGTCTCCTTCACTGGGCGCGACGAAGACATCGGCGATGAAGAACGTCGCCGCCATCGCTACACGCTCGCGTGCATGGCGCACGACCTCAAGCGTCAACTCGGCGGGCGGTTGGAACCGATGCGCGATTGGTTCCCGCTCTCATCCTACTCAGCCTTTACGAGCGTGATGGACATGCTGCAAGGCGCTGATGCGCCATGGGGCTGGTCCAGTTGCAATTGCCATCCGAATTGCGGCATCTTCACGCTGCTTGTCGTCAACCGTCGCACAGGCCAATGGATGCCGCTGTTCGAGTTCTTCGACTATGAACAGTTCATGCGTGACGTTGCGTTGATCACCGACACGGCGCGCGGGCGAAAACTCACCACCGCCCAGCTTGCGCTGACCATTTTGCGCAACTACGATGCCAAACGCGCTCCTGCTGGCTTCCCTGTTTCGCAGATCATCAATCTGTTCCGGCCAAGTTCCACAAGCTCGAATAGCGATCGGAACGATCGCATGAAAGCGCAGCGCCCCGACGATCCGAACGACGTGTGGCGCGTCCTGTGCGTCGAAGGGATGTGGTTCCAAGACCTGTTCACCTACGATTTTCGCCGCACAGAGATGTGCGTCATCCCGTATGGGACGCAGGAAGGCGAAATCTCTTTCTGCGCCTACAACACGGGCGTCGGTTGGCGGCAGATCATCGAGAACATGCACAAAACGGCTGATCTGGCCAAATGGTACAAGGAGCATGGACGCCATCCGGTTTACGCCAAAGGCAGACCCGTGCCGTTGCAGAAGACCCGTCATTCGCTTGTGCTGCCCGTGATCAACTCGACTCCTGCGCCAAACGGTTGCGGCAGTTGCGGCGGCGCGAGCCGGCTTGGCAGACAAGCGCTTTCGCCCTATCTGGTCGAGGACGAGGAGATCGAGCTGACAGTTTGAGCGCGACGTTTGTTTCGAGCTGATCTTCGAATCCTTGCCTGTTCAGCCGAGTTCGGAGTTTTAGAAAAACGGGGGGCGCGAGGGGCTGTAATCCCCCTCAATTCATTGAAGGGATACACCGCACCCCCTCGCTACAGCATTGATGTCCGTTTCGCAGCATGTTACCGTAACATGT
>NZ_PSLQ01000018.1:23603-49727 GCF_040289685.1 Pyrinomonas sp. | reverse complement strand
TATAAGAAGGCCGCGAGTTGGTCCAGCGAGGGGAGTTCAGATGAGCTGCGGCATCTTGACGAGCAACGCCGGAAGATCTCTTGCTTCTCTTCGCGATCGTCGTTTGAAGTCGCCTTTCGCTAGGTTCGGAGCGGGACTTCGCCCCGGGTCTGTTCTCGGGTAAAATCAAACTTTAATGCGGATCGCCGCGCGCCGATTTTGCTCAAGATAGAAACGCAAAGGATTTCGAGAGATCGAGATGAAACCGGAACGGATAAGAAACTTCTCCATCATCGCGCACATAGATCACGGCAAATCGACGCTGGCTGATCGGTTGCTTGAACTGACCGGGGCATTGAGCGAACGCGAGATGACCGAACAGGTGCTCGACGCGATGGATCTCGAACGCGAGCGCGGCATTACGATCAAAGCCCACGCCGTGCGGCTCCATTACCGCGCGCGCGATGGGCAAGAATACGTGCTCAATCTGATCGACACGCCCGGTCACGTCGATTTTTCGTACGAAGTGTCGCGTGCGCTCTCGGCCTGCGAAGGAGCGCTGCTCGTCGTCGATGCTTCGCAAGGGGTGGAAGCCCAGACGTTGGCAAACACCTATCTAGCCATTGAACACAACCTCGAACTCATCCCGGTCATCAACAAAATAGATCTTCCGGGAGCCGAACCGGAAAGAGTGCTCGAACAGATCGAGCACGTCATCGGCCTGCCTGCACACGACGCGATCATGGTGAGCGCTAAAACGGGGCAGAACGTCGAAGAGGTGCTGGAAGCGATCGTGCGCGACATTCCGCCGCCCAAAGGCGATCCAGAGGCTCCGCTCAAAGCCCTCATCTTCGATTCGTGGTACGACCCTTATCGCGGCGTCGTCGTCCTCTTCCGCGTCATTGAAGGGACGATCCGTCCGGGCATGAAGATACGCTTCTTCAATACGGGGCGGGAATATACGGTGGAGACGTTGGGCGTCAACCGTCCACGTCCGACGCCTATAGAGGAATTGGGCGTCGGCGAAGTCGGGTTTTTAACCGCTTCGATCAAGACGGTGGCCGATGTGCAGATCGGAGATACGATCACCGAGGCGGCGCGTCCAACCGCTCAGCCCTTTCCCGGCTTTCAGCAGATCAAGCCGATGGTCTTCGCCGGACTCTATCCGGTCGATGCGAGCCAGTACGAAGAGTTGCGCGAGGCGCTCGACAAGCTCCGTTTGAACGATGCCTCGCTTTTCTACGAGCCGGAGACATCGGTGGCGCTCGGTTTCGGCTTCCGATGCGGTTTTCTCGGCTTGCTCCACATGGAGATCGTGCAAGAGCGTTTGGAGCGGGAGTTCAATCTCGAATTGATCACGACGGCCCCGAGCGTCCGTTATCGCGTGACGTTGACCAACGGCGAAATAGTCGAGGTCGATTCTCCGGCAAAGATGCCCGAACCCGGCAAGATCGAAAAGATCGAAGAGCCGGTGATCACGGCGACGATCCTGACGCCGGATGAATATTTAGGCGGCATCCTTTCGCTTCTTGAAGAGAAACGAGGCGAGCAGCGCGGCTTTGAATACCTCGGCCCAGGGCGCGTGATGCTCACCTATGAACTGCCGCTCAACGAAGTGGTGCTCGAATTCTACGATCGGTTGAAATCTGTCTCGCGCGGTTACGCTTCGCTTGACTATCAATTCGCTGGCTATCGCGAAAGCGATCTCGTCAAGCTCGACATCCTCGTGGCGGGCGAACCAGTGGACGCGCTTTCGCTAATCGTTCACCGAAGCAATGCACACGTCAAGGGGCGTGCGCTCGTCGAGAAGATGAAGGAGTTGATTCCGCGCCAGCTCTTCGAGGTGCCGATTCAAGCCGCGATTGGAAGTCGCGTCATCGCGCGCGAAACCATTCGCGCCATGGGCAAGAACGTGCTGGCCAAATGCTACGGCGGCGACATCACGCGCAAGCGCAAGTTGCTCGAAAAGCAGAAAGAGGGCAAAAAACGGATGAAGAAGATCGGGCGCGTTGAAATCCCACAAGAAGCTTTCCTTGCCGTGCTCAAAGTGAGCGAGTCGAAATAAATGGCGCGCGGATCGTGGCTCATCCTCGCGAAAAAGAACTGAAGCGCTCGGCCTGCGCCGCGCGCTGAGGCGAGCCGAGGGCGACACGGTCGCTCGCTTCCACTTTTCACCTCTAGCCCTAGACGCCTGCTACACGTTCTGCTGGCGGCGGGCTAAGACGTTGGAGATCACCTCGGCGATCTGCTCGAAGTCGAAAGGCTTGGCGATGATGCCATCAACCAAGTCTTTGTCTTCGATTTGGGCGAGCGCCTCGTGTCCGTAGCCGGTGACGAGGACGATGCCGATCTCCGGTTGATGCCGACGCACGGTGCGCGCAATCTGCCAGCCATCGATTTCAGGCATGGAGAGATCAGTGAAGACCAAGTCGAAAGGTTGAGTCGCCAGTGCGGCGAAGGCCGCCCGTCCGCCATCGACTTCGACGACCTTGTGGTTCATCGCAGTCAGCATGTCGGCCAGCGTCTCGCGCACAGCCGGTTCGTCGTCGGCGACGAGAACGCAAAGAGATTCTGATGGGGCGAGTTGCTGCAAGCAGCGCTGAGTCGCTTTGGCATGAGCCGCCGGTAGATGGATGATGAAGGTCGTGCCGCTGCCGACTTCGGATTCGACCTCGATGCGCCCGCGATGCCGCTCGATGATGCCGTAGCTGACGAAGAGTCCCAAGCCCGTGCCCTGCGCGCCTTTGGTAGTATAGAAAGGCTCGAAGATCCTTCCCATCGCGTCCGGTTGAATGCCAATGCCTTGATCGGTGAAGCGAAGGACTACCTCGCCACCATCGCGTTGAGCGGAGATCTTCAGGGTGCCGCCTTTTGGCATCGCATCAATGGCGTTGATGATCAAGTTGACGAAGACCTCGCGCAGCTCCGAAGCGTTGCCGGAGACGTAGAGGCCCGAAGGGGCGTCGAGCGCCACGTCGTAGCGCCGTCCGTGGACGAAGGCCTCATCTTCCCACTGCGTGCGCGTGATCTCAATGGCATCGAGCACGAGCGATCCGACATCCAGGCGCTCAAACCTTTCGAGCGGCGCTTGACGCGCGAATGTTTGAATGCGCCGCGCCGTCGCGGCGGCATCCTCGGCGGCCTTTTGAATCACATCGAGGCTTTGAAGGAGCTTGGGATCGCTGAGCTGACGACGCATCAACTGCGTGCGCCCCATGATCGCCGCCAGCGCGTTGTTGAAATCGTGGGCCACGCCGGAAGCCAGTTGACCAAGAGCGCGCAGTTTCTCCGCTTGCATCAAGCGTTCGGTCTGCTGTTTCTGCTCGGTTACGTCGTGCGCAAAGCAGAGGCTGCCGGTCACTTTCTCGTCCAGGCGTAGCGGCGTGCTGTTGATGAGCGCGTAACGCCAGCCATCAGCGCCCCGATAGCGCGCTTCGCACGATTGCGCTTGTCCGGCAAAGGTCTTCTGCAAAGAGGCTTCAACCTGCGCGCGGTCCTCTTCGTGAATGAAGTCAAAGATGCGGCGTCCGATCAATTCCGGCGGAGCGCAGCCGGTCAGCTCAAAGATGGCGCGGTTGCACCAAAGCAAGCGTCCTTCGGTATCGACGGCATAAATCGCTTCGCGTGCGCTTTGAAGCACGCTGACCAACAGCGTCTGCTGCTGTCTTGCCGCCGCTTGCGCTTCGCGCAGCTCCGTCAAATCGCGCGCCGTGCAGATGACGCCCATGATCCGCCCCTGGTCCGCAATCAACGGTTCAGCCGTGACGAGCAGCGGGCGCAAGGAATTTTCGGGCACGTATTCGCGCGTCAATCGGCGTCGTTCGCGTAACGCGCGTTCGACGAGACAGGTTCGATCCGTTGCGCGCAAGACGTCGCAGCAACGCCGCCCGATGAGCAGATGCGGCGAAGAATCTTCAAGCGCTGCTCCGGCGCGGTTGATCCGGACCAGTCTTCGGTCGAGATCGAAGATGAAGATGCCGTCGGACATGGCGTCGAAGGTCGCTTCCCATTCGCGTTTGGCTTGAGCGACCAAACCGAAAAGTTCGGCGTGCGCGATCCCAGTGGCCAATTGCGTGGCGACAGCTTCGATCAAGGCGATTTCGTCTTCGGTCCAGCGCCGCGGGCGGTCCAGTTGGAAGATGCGCAGCAGCCCGCGAAAATCGCCTTGGAAGATGAGCGGGAAGAGGATCGTCGATCTGATGCCGTGTTCTTTCAGCCGTTGTCGCAACAGCGGATCTTGCTCCTGCTCAGCGTCAGCGATGATGATAGGTTGCAGCGTCGCCATCAAACGCTGCGCGATCGGTGATTGGTAACTGCCCTGCAAACGCAAGCGTTCTGATGCGCGGTCGGCGGCATAGATGCAATCGGGTTTGAGCGTTTCTTCGCCGGGAGCATAGAGGCAGATGTCAACGCGTGAGGCTGCGAGAGTGCGCCCCAGTTCGTGCGTCGCGGCGTTCAATACTTCGGGCAGGTTGAGCGAAGCGCGAATGGCTTGTCCCAGACGGTTGATGAGCGCTTCGCGCATGGAGGCCGCCGTCGCTCGTTGATACAACTGCGCTTGGCGAATGGCCAACCCGGTTTGCTCGGCGATCGATTGTGCGAGCGCGATGTCCATCTCGCTCCAATGGCGTAGCTCGCGCACCTTTGAAATGGCGAAGGCACCGTGGAGGTCCCCGCCCACTCTGACGGCGACGTAAAGAACCGATTGAATCCCTGAAGGGCGCAGCACCGTTTCGTAGATCTCTCGCAAACGCGGATCGTTGGTCGTGTCATCGCTGGCGATGAAACCGCGCGCTTCGATCAGGCGTTTCACTCCGGCGAGGTCTTTGAGGCTGTATTCGATCACCGGGGGCTCGACATCGGGCGCCGAGTACGCGGCTACGCCGCGGACAACTCCGGTCGCTTCGTCTGGAATGAAGAGCACGCAGCGGTCGGCCTCCAAAGCTTGTCCGAGTTCGATCACTGCTGCGCGAAAGACTTCCGCCGGATCGAGCGAACGGTGAACGGCGCGCGTGATTCGTCCGATGATCGCCTCGCGTTCGACCTGGCGCGCCAAGTATTTTTCGAGTGATTTCCGTTCGGTGATGTCGCGCGCGATGCTACGCATGCCAGCGATTTGCCCGCGCGCGTCATAGACGGGCGTCGTGATCACTTCGAGATAGCGAACCGAGCGCGAAGCGTCGTAAACGCGATGGACGTTGCGTTTCGCTCCCTCGGTTGTTGATTGCGATACGGCCTCTTGCGGTTCGCCGAAAAGTTCGACCACTGACAAACCGATCAAGCTGGCCGCCGGATGACCGAAAAAGCTCGCCCCTGCGCGATTGATGCTCGTAATGCGCCCATGCTTGTCTTGTGTGAAGATGATGTCGGCAGCTTGTTCGACCAGATCCCGATAATGGCGTTCGATGCGGCTTCGTTCGACGAGGCGCGCCGTCTTGATCAAAAGCTCTTGCAGGCGGAAAGGCATCTCGAGGAAATCGTCGGCGCCCGCTTCAAGTCCGCGTAACCCTTCGTCATCAAGCGCTCCGCGCGCGCTTGCCAGCAGCACAGGCACATCCGCAGTTCGGTCGTTCGACTTCAGACGCCGACACAGTTCGATCCCATCCAACCCCGGCATGACTATGTCGCTGATGACGAGATCGGGCTGAACCTGCTCGGTCAACGCGAGCGCTTCCTCGCCGCTCAACGCGCCGAAGACGCAATATCCTTCGTTCTGTAGCAGGATCGTCAGAACTTCGAGCGTTTCCGGTTCGTCGTTGACAACGAGCAGCGTCGGTTGATTCGGTCGACGAGGTGCATCGTCGTTCATAGTGATAAGGTCGTGATCTCCAGTTCCAAAGTCCGCTTCATCGACTCCGGTCGGATCAGCCGCAAGCGGTGCCCTTTCGCTCCCAGCGATCTCTATCAGAAGCGCTGTGACGATTGACGTTTGGACGAAAAGCGGAGATTCCCTGGTCTGCTGCCGTCCGGAAGCCCGCGCGAAGGGCGCCGCTAGTATAGCAATGACAAGACGGATTTGTCACTACCGAATTTGGACCATGCGCCGCAGAAGCGGCGCTGAATTCGATGTTCTGTGGGAGCGCGAGCGAGGGTTCGTGCGCGCTTCTACGCTATGAGTTAAGGTTTCTCGACCGTCTCGCAATGAGAGTAGCGATCATCGCTCGTGGCAAAAGGAAGCTGTCAATCGTGATGTGGCGTGCCGCTTCGCTGGCCGAACTGGCCGAACTGGCGGAATAGTCAGGGACTGGCGGCGCGCTAAAGATCACGCAACCGACGCGCTCGGTTGCGTGATCATCGGGCAAAAGGGGGCTTGAATCTCGGTCGCGGCCTTAAGCGAAAAGGCCTTTCGCCGTTGCTCGTCATACCGGTTTGGTCTTGCCTATCGGACCAGCGCGAGCACGTCTAGCGAGAGGTTCTTTCTTTTTCGCTCGTTTTATCGGAAACTCTCTTGTATCGTCTAGGGCTTGGCCGCGATCTTCGCAAAGTAACCTTGGCGATAGACGAGCTGCAGTTTCTGTTTGCGGAGTTCGGGATTGACGACCTCTATGCGGATACGTCGGAAGGATCCATCGCGCCGCTTGTTGGTCGGCGCATAGGCGACTAGATACTGCGAGCGCAACTCTTCTTCGATCTGAGCGAAGGCGGCGCGAAGCTCCGTTTCGTCGCGCGGGAAGAAGGCGCGCCCGCCGGTGTTTTCGGCCAGTCGGCGAAGCGCTCTCTCGTTTATGCGGAAGTTATATGGATCGCCGATGCCGATGGCGTAGATGGTCGCTTCGGTTTTAATTGCGCGATCGATGGCCTCTTGCATCTTGAGGCGGCTGCTCGTATCCTCGCCGTCCGTCAACAAGATGATCGCGCGGCGCGTGCGGTCCGAGGTCTGAGAGAGGATCTCGTCGCAGGTCACCCACACGGCATCCCAGATGGCGGTCGTCCCTTCGGTGGTCCGCCCCGAGATGGGGGGTGTTCCGGGCGCGGTCACGCCGCCGCCGATGTAACCTGCGGGCACGGCGAGGCTGACGCGTTCGATGGCGCGCTGGATGCGCTCGACGTTGCTCGTCATCCCTTGTTCGAGCGTGGCATCGCCGGTGAAGGAGATGACGGCGACTTCGTCCTTGTCTGGGCGCACCACCGATCGGACGAAAGCGCGCGCGGCAGCTTTTTCGTCCGGCAGAGTCAATTCTTGTGAGAGGCTCGTATCGATGAGGATAGCTAACGACAACGGGCGCTCCGTCTGGCGTTCGAAGGTGGAGATCTCTTGCGGCACGTCGTCTTCGTAGATGCGCACATCATCGCGCTGCAGCGTCGTGACGAATCTGCGGTTCTTGTCGCGCGCGCTGAAGAGCACCGTCGTTAAATCGGTCTCGATGCGCACGACGTCATCCTCATCGATGGGTTCACCCTGTTTTCTTGGCTCCTGCGGCGGTCGGGGCTGTTGATGCTGCGGCGCGGAGGATGTGGGCTGGGCGCGACGCGGTCTCGTCGTTTGGGCCGGATCAGCCTGCTGTTGGGCGGCGCTCGAAGAAGCCCACAACGCGAGCGTCAATAGCAGGACGAGCGTTTGCCGGACGCAAGACGTAAGGCACCCATCCGTGCGACCGATCCTTTTCGACAGTTTGCGGGTTCGTTCGAGCATTGGCGATCTTCAGCTTTGTTGCGTTTCTAAGGCTGCATCGTTCGACTATTGTGCGGCGACGTTGTCGGCCACCGCCATGTAACCGCGTCGCGTTCGCACGCGCATTCCGTCGCGACCGTTGACGAGTTTGACTTCGATGCGGCGGAAGCTGCCGTCGTAACGATCGTTGCTCGGGCGATAGGTGATGATGTACTGCGAACGAAGCTCGCGGGCGATGCGCGCAAACGAGCGTTCCAGCGCGAGCATATCGCCCGTAAAGAACGCGCGTCCGCCCGTCTCTTCGCAGAGCTTTTCGAGATCACGGTCGCCCTTGTCGGCCACCGTTCCCGCTTCAACGCCCGGTACGGTGCCGGAGAAGCCCGCTTTGGTGGAGATGGCGAAGACGAGCGTCTCGGTTCGTTGCGCGATGTCGATGGCGTCGCGCAGCGTCGCGCGGCTGTAGGTGTCATCACCGTCGGTGACGATGACGATCACGCGACGTCCCGGAACTGAGCGCATCTTCTCGTTGCAGAATTGCCAGACGGCATCGTAGAGCGAGGTCTGCGTTCCCGGCTTTTTGATGCTGCGAATGGCTTTGTCGACCAAGTTGTAGCGGTCCGTGAAATCTTGCAGAAGTCGCACTTCGTCGTCGAACGTTCCGAAGGCCACTTTGTCACGCCGTGGGCGCGCAATGGTGTAGATGAAGTTGAGCGCCGCTTCCTGTTCGAACTTCAGCTTGCCGGCAGTCGAAGCGGACGTATCCAGCAACACAGCGATGTAAAGTGGTACCGACTCGCTGTTTTCCGCGAAGCTTTCGATCTGCTGCGGTTGTTTATCCTCAAGCACGATGAAGTCCGTCTGCTTCAGGCCCGCCACGGGCTGCCCCTTTTTGTCGAGCACGGTGACGGGTAGGCGGACGCGACGGATGAAGATCTTTTCAACATCTTGCTGGCTTTGGTTGGCTGGCTGTTGTTGCGCCACTCCCAGCACGGCGAAACAGAACAGAAGGATGAAAGCTCGCTGCATGGCGCTTCTCATCAACTCTCTCCTTGGGCATCTATTGGCCATCACGCGCGCAGGGGCGAAAGATCGTTGGATCAAGCTTCTCATAGCCTCGCTTTCGCTTCGTTTTCTCTTTCGGACCGCGCCGCGGATTCGTAAAGCCGCACTAGGTCCGTGTGATGCTCGATTCGCTCCCGATTGTTGCTTTGATGCCGGGCAACGTACAAAGTATATCAGCCTGTGAGGCGCGAAGATAAGCGGTGCGAAGGGGGGCTGACTCTGCACTCGAAGATGGTCGGCTTTTGGCGTCGCTTCCCCTTGTTGTTGTATGCTCGATGAAGATTTCTCTGATGTGTCAATTCCGAGGAGGAATGAATGCGATTACGCTCGCTATCCATCGCTCTGGTTTTACTCTTTTCGTCGTCTGCCGCGGCGCAACAGGATCAACGCCGCGACGCGGCTAAAGCCCTGCATGATCTTTTCGCTGCCGAATGGGATTACCGCATGGAACAGAACCCAACGTGGGCGTCGCTGCTCGGCGACCGACGTTGGAACGATCGGTGGGAGGATCTCAGTCTAGAGGCGATCCGCCGGCGACACGAACACAACCGGGAGGTGCTCGCTCGGTTGGCGAAGATCGACCGAAGTCAACTCTCGCCTCAAGACCAACTCAACTACGACCTGTTCAAACGGGAGTACGAAGCCGAGGTCGAAGGCTTCAAGTACCAATGGTACTTGATCCCACTCAACCAGCGCGGCGGAATTCAAACGGCGGATGAACTCGCCGATTCGCTCCGCTTCGCGACGATCAAAGATTACGAGGACTGGATCGCGCGTCTGCGCAGCTTTCCGCGTTATATGGACCAGACGATTGCGCTCATGCGCGAAGGCATACGCGCGCGGATGTTGCTCCCGAAAGTCATCATGCAGCGCGTCCCCGCGCAAATAGACAAACAGATCGTCGCTGATCCGCAGGAGAGTCCTTTCTATAAACCTTTCAAACGCTTCCCCAGTTCAATTCCGCCCGCTGAGCGCGAGCGCCTCGCGCAGGCGGCGCGCCAAGCGATCGCCGAAAGCATCATCCCCTCGTTCAAGAGGTTCAAGGAGTTCTTCGTCGGCGAGTATCTGTCCGCTTCGCTCGATCAGGTCGGCATCTGGCAGCTGCCGAACGGCGAAGAGATGTACGCTTATTTCGCCCGCCGTTACACGACGACCAATTTGACGCCGCGCGAGATTCATGAACTGGGGCTCAGCGAAGTGCGGCGCATTCGCGCCGAGATGCAGCGGATCATGGACCAAGTCGGCTTCAAAGGCTCGCTGCAAGATTTCTTCCACTTGCTGCGCACCGATCCGCGTTTTTACTACAAGACGCCGGAAGAGCTGTTGATGGCCTATCGCGCAACGGCCAAACGCATCGATCCGCATTTGGTCAAAGTCTTTCGTCGCTTGCCGCGCATGCCGTACGGCGTTGACCCCATTCCGGAAAAGATCGCGCCCGATACCACGACTGCTTATTATCAACGTCCGGCGGCTGATGGCTCGCGCGCCGGAACTTACTACGTTAACCTCTACAAGCCCGAAACACGCCCCAAATACGAGATGATGGCGCTCAGCTTGCACGAGGCCGTGCCCGGCCATCACTTGCAGATCGCGCTCGCGCAAGAACTGGGGGAAGTGCCCAATTTCCGTCGCTACGGCGGCTATACGGCCTTCATCGAGGGATGGGGTCTTTATGCCGAATCGCTCGGCGACGACATGGGACTCTACGATGACCCTTATTCGAAGTTTGGGCAGTTGACTTACGAGATGTGGCGCGCTGTCCGCCTCGTCGTCGATACGGGGATGCACTACATGCGTTGGACGCGCGAACAGGCGATCAACTTCTTTAAGGAGAACGCGGCCAAAACCGAACTCGATATCACGAACGAAATAGATCGCTACATCGCGTGGCCCGGACAAGCGCTCGCTTACAAAATCGGCGAACTGAAGATCAAAGAGCTGCGCGCGCGCGCCAGCCGCGAACTCGGAGAGAACTTCGACATACGAGAGTTCCATGACGTAGTGCTCGGCGCCGGAGCCGTGCCGCTTGATGTCCTCGAGCGCAACGTCAACGACTGGATCGCGCAGAAAAAGGCCGCCGCATTGAAAGAGCCGCGCGCTGCTTCGGATCAGAGCCGTTGATGGGGGCCGCGCACGATGAGATCGCCACAACCTGTAGCGGTCACCCTACTACAGGTTGTGGTTCACGAGCGAAGTCGCCGGTCAAGCGCGTGGCCGAAACCTCGCCGCGACGCCACCGCGTCGAAGAAGATGTCATCGCTTGATGTTTCGGGACGTGGCGGGGGACATCAAGCGATCCGTCGCACGAAGCTAAGGTATGCTTCCAGAGAAGATGAAGGGTGAAACGGCATGGCTCGCCGACCTCGTTTACGTCAACGGTCGTTTCGAGAAAGATCTCGCGCTCGTGTGCGACCGGCGCGGACGCATCGTGCGTCTTGCGCGTGAGGTTGACGGCGTCGCCAGCGTCATTGACTTGCGTGGGCGGGCCATCTTGCCGGGATTGGTCAATGCGCACTCGCACGCTTTTCAACGCGCGCTCCGCGCCAGAACCGAAGGGCGTCGGCGCGCGCGTGAAACTTTTTGGACGTGGCGCGACGCGATGTACGCGCTCGCGTCGCGACTCGAACCGGAAGATGTCTACGACGTTTCGCGCATGGCCTTTCTCGAAATGGCTTTGAGCGGCATCACGACGGTCGGCGAGTTCCATTACCTACATAACGCGCCCGATGGAGAGACATATGCAGAACGTGGGCTGCTCGCAAAAGAGGTCGTTCGCGCTGCGCTCGCTGTCGGTTTGAGGATCTGTCTGCTCGACGCGCTATACATGCGCGCCGGATTCAACGTCGAACTGGACCGCAGGCAACGCCGATTCATCACGTCCGATCCGTCCGACTACTTTCTTCGCGTCGAGACTTTGCGAAAGGAGCTTGATGAGGGACCGGATGGGCGCGTGCGCATCGGCCTTGCACCGCACAGCCTGCGCGCCGTTCCTCTTGGGGCACTGCGTGAGGCGGCGCGTTTCGGTTCGCAAGGCGGTTATCCCTTCCACATGCACGTCGCGGAACAGCTTGCTGAAGTTGAAGCTTGTTTGCGTGAATACGGACGCACGCCGGTCCGCTTGCTCGCCGAAGAAGGTTTCTTGGATGAAAGATTCACAGCTGTTCATGCCATTCACGTTGATCACGAGGAGATAGGGCTTCTAGGGCGCGCGCGCGTGTGCGCTTGCCCGACGACGGAACGCAATTTGGGCGATGGGGTTGTCCCCGCCGATGCGCTCTGCGCGTCCGGAGCGCGCATCGCGTTGGGAACTGATAGCCACGCGCAAGTGGACCTGCTCGAAGATGCGCGCGAGTTGGAACTCAACTTGCGCTTGAAGAACGGAGCGCGCGCCATACTCGCTCCGCCGGCGGAGACGGATGAAGCGGCTTTTGGCAGTTTGGCTGCGCGTCTTTTCGAAATGGCGACCGTCAACGGAGCGCAGAGCTTAGGCTTGAACGCGGGGAAGCTTGCATCGGGAAGCGCGGCTGATTTCTTCACCGTTGATCTTCAAGACGCTGCGCTTGCTGGAGCCGATGCCCATTCTCTTCTGTCGCACATCATCTTCGCTGGCGGGCGTAGCGCAGTGCGTGACGTGGTGATCGGCGGACGTCGGATCGTAGAGGACGGGCGGCACGGCGCGCAGGATGTCATTATCGAACGCTTCATCGCGCTGCAGCGCAAGCTTTGGTCCGGAGCGTGAAAATTGTAACGGCAGATTTCAAAGCTGTTCTCCCGCGAGCGTGTTCAAAGGGGAGTGGCATCGCAGGCTTACGTTCGAAATGAACGGAAGCGGAAGGATACGCTACGTGATCCTTCCGCTTTCGAAGCGAACCCGCTGAAGAGTTCGAAGGCTCCTTTGCTGAAGCATCGAGCTGTGAAGTTTTGTGGCTCATCCTGCCGCTTGGCCGGCGAGCGTGCGCTTGCTCGCTTCGGACAAGATGGGCGCGTCTTGCATCAGGGCTTCGTCCACGAGTTTGCGTTGTTCGAGTTCATGGATCGTGTACGAACCGGTTGCTGGGCTGGCCGATGGGGCGCGTCCGACGTAGTGCAAGCGCGCGCCTTCGGGCAGCAACGCCTCGATGCGCGGTTGCACGAATGTCCAGCCGCCCATGTTCTTCGGTTCCTCTTGCACCCACAGGAATTCGTTCGCCCGCTCATAGCGTGCCAGGCTCGCGCGCAAGGCGTTTGCGGGGAACGGATAGAGCTGCTCCAAACGCACGATGGCGATGCGTGCCTCTTCGGAACGTTTGCGCGCTTCGCTCAGATCGTAATAGACCTTGCCGCTGCAGAAGATCACGCGCCGCACGGCGGTCGCTTCCTTCACGTCAGTGTCGTCGAGCACCGGTTGGAATCCGCCCGTCGTCAGCTGGTCCAGCGTCGAACTCGCCGCGGGCAATCGGAGCAGGCTCTTCGGCGTCATCACAATGAGCGGGCGGGCTGCTTCTTGTTTGACTTGGCGACGGAGCAGGTGGAAATACTGCGCCGGAGTCGTTGGATAGCAGACGGTCATGTTGTTCTCGGCGCACAATTGCAAGAAGCGTTCAAGTCGCGCGCTCGAATGCTCTGGTCCTTGCCCTTCGTAACCGTGTGGCAACAGCAGGACGAGGCGCGAAGTCTGTTGCCATTTGTCTTCGCCCGAAGCGATGAATTGATCGATCATGATCTGCGCGCCGTTGGCGAAATCGCCGAACTGCGCTTCCCACATCACGAGCGCATCGCGCGCGACGACCGAGTAGCCGTACTCGAAGCCGAGTACACCCTCTTCCGACAGGGAACTATCGTAAACTTCGAAGCGCGCTGGCGGATTTACAGGCGAACGTAGTTCGGCCAGCGGCGACCAAGCTTGCCCAGTCTGCGTGTCGTAGAGCACGGCGTGGCGTTGGCTGAACGTGCCGCGCCCCGAATCCTGCCCGCTCAAGCGCACGCGCTTGCCTTCGATCACAAGGGAGCCGAAGGCGACCGCTTCGGCAAACGCCCAATCGATCGGCGCTTGTCCTTCGCTCATCTTGGCGCGGCGCGTCAGCTGGCTGACCATCTTCGGGTTGACGTGAAAGCCCTCTGGTACGACGGCGATGCGATGGCCGATCTCGCGCACGATTTCGGCTGAGACGGGCGTTTCGATGATCGCTGAACCATCTTCCTCTTCGACGGGCGGCGGAAGCTCTTTTGGCGCGGGCCGGAGCTTGACCTGTTCTTTAGCGCGGGCCCAAACCTCCTCGTAGCGGCGCACGCGCTCTTCGATCAACTGCTGCAACTCAGCTTCCGTAATCACGCCTTCGCGAATGAGCTGGCGCGCGTATTTAACGCGCACCCCTTCGTGCTCGCGCACGCGCGCGTACATGAGCGGCTGTGTGTAACTCGGCTCGTCCGTCTCATTGTGACCCAGTCGGCGGAAGCCGACAAGGTCAATCACCACGTCTTTGTGGAACTTCTGACGGAAGTCGAGCGCGATCTGAAGGACGCGATAGGCCGCTTCCGGATCATCGGCGTTGACGTGAAAGATCGGAAGTTGCGTCATCTTCGCCACGTCGGTCGAATAGATGGTCGAACGTCCGGCCTCGGGCGAGGTCGTAAAGCCGATCTGGTTGTTGATGATGATGTGGATCGTGCCGCCCGTGCGATAGCCTTTGAGGTCCGCGAGATTGAGCGTCTCCATGACGACGCCTTGACCAGCGAAGGCCGCGTCGCCGTGGAGCAACACGGGCATGTAACGCGCCCACGCCTCTTCCGGCGAGAGACCCCGCTCGTCTTTGGCAATGTCTTGTTTGGCGCGGACCATCCCTTCGACCACCGGATCAACGGCTTCGAGGTGGCTCGGGTTAGGCGAAACGGTCAGCCGAACTTGTCGCCCGTCAACCGTTTCGCGCACGCCAGTGGCGCCCTGATGATACTTCACATCGCCTTCGTCAGCCGGAAAGTTCGGGTGGACCGATCCTTCAAAGGCGACGAAGATGCGCTCGCAAAAGCGCCCGATGACATTCGCCAGCACGTTCAGCCGACCGCGGTGGGCCATGCCGATGGTTATGTCTTCGACGCCACGGCGAGCCGCGCCCTCGATCAACTGGTCCAAGAGCGGAATGATCGTCTCCGTGCCTTCGAGCGAGAACCTCTTCTGGCCCAGATACTTCGTATGCAGGAAGCGCTCGAACTGTTCGGCGGAAATGAGCTTCCACAAGATCTGCTTTTTGACCTCGACCGGCACGGGTTCAGGCGGCGCTTCCAATCTCTCCTGCAGCCAACGCTTCTGTTCGAGGCTCTGAATATGACGGTACTCGACGCCGATCGTCCCGCAATAGGAGCGATGGAGCATGTCGAGTATTTGGCGCAAGGTCGCGCGTTCAACGCCGCCCAAGCCCCCTGTGACGAACTCGCGGTCCAAGTCCCAGATCGTCAGCCCGTAGGTTTCGATGTCGAGTTCGGGATGATAGAGCACGGGCATCGCATGGAGCGGGTCGAGATCGGCGATCAGGTGTCCGCGGATGCGGTAAGCATTGATCAGTTCGCGCACGCGCACCTGTTTGACCATCTGCTCGCGTTGGTGTTCGGCGTCGAAGATCGGCGGCAGGCGATCGACCGACCAACGCATAGGTTTATATGGGATGCCGAGGTCGGCGAAGATCTCCTGATAAAAATCGTGTTCGCCGAGCAGCAGTTCGTGAATGCGGGCGAGAAAAGCGCCCGATTCAGCGCCTTGAATGATGCGATGGTCGTAGGTGCTCGTGATGTTGATGACTTTGCTGATCGCCAGTTGCGACAGCAGTTCAGGCGCCATCGCTTGATACTCAGCCGGATACTCGATCGCGCCCGTGGCGACGATCAGAGACTGGCCGACCATCAGACGCGGCATGGACGCGACCGTGCCGATCGTGCCGGGGTTGGTTAAAGAGACGGTTGTGCCCTGGAAATCAGCGACTTGGAGTTTCCCCTCGCGCGCGCGTCGGATGATCTCGTCGTAGGCGGCGAGGAACTCAGAAAAGCGCATTGCGCCGACGTTCTTGATGTTCGGCACGACGAGCGAGCGCGTGCCGTCTTTGCGTTCAAGGTCGACGGCGATGCCGAGATTGATTTCGCGTCGGCGGATGCGCGAGGGCACGCCGTTGACCACTCCGTAAGCGTCGTTCAAGTGCGGAAAGGCCTCGAGCGCACGCACAATAGCCCATGCGATCAGATGCGTGTAAGAAGCCTTGCCGCGCCCTTTCTGTTGTAAGTGGCGGTTGATGATGAGCCGATTCTCCTCGAGGACTTTGACCGGGACTTTGCGTTGCGAAGTGGCCGTCGGCACTGAAAGGCTCGTCTCCATGTTCTCGACGATCTTCAGTGCTGGCCCGCGGATCGGTTCGGCTTCGCCTTCGATCGCCATCGCCGCCACTGGCTTAGGGATGACGGACGCAGAAGGCGCCGTTGGCGATGCTGCTGTCTCTGCCGCGCGCGCCGCTTCGCCGTCAAGGCCGAATTCGCTCAACAGTTCGGTGAAATAGGCGCGCCACGATTCATCGACCAAGCTCGGATTGCTTCGAAAACGGTTGAACAACGTTTCGACGTAGGTCGCGTTCGCCCCGAAATGTTCAGCGATATATTCCGATAAATCGACGTTTCTTCCGTTGGAACTCATCTCGTTCTACACCTTAGTCTATGTGGACGGTCTCTCACTGATTCCCGCGGCCAAGGACGTTGAAACAACCTACCGCTTAAACCAATAGAGTAGCACTATCGCGCCCGGATTGCACAGGCCAGAAGAACGAGAGGGAGCGGCGGGCGCCTTTTGCCAGTGCCCGGCATTCGCGTCAAACTACGCGATGAGATAGAATGTGCGCCGCGAGGAGCGATGGCCGATGAAGAGAAGACAAAAAGTGGAACCAACGGGGCGCAGGAAGTTCGCGCGCTCGGTCGCCGCGGCGATCATCTCCGCGCCTTTGATCATAAACCACAAGGCGCAGCCGCAGTCCGGCTCGGGAACGAGCGCGCGTTCGCCAAAGAACTCCGAGGCGGATTCTGCGACTTTGGTTGCCGCCTACGTGGAAGTGGCGCGGGCACGATTTGGCGATAAGTTCACCGGCGATGAGTTGGAAAGGCTGCGGAGAGAATTTGACAGCTATGCGCGGTCGAGCGAACGGTTGCGGACCGCCAAGCTGGAGAACGGTGACGAGCCTGATTTCATCTTTCGGGCGTAAGGGCGGTCATCACGCCTCCGCCTCACGAAGCAAAGCGGGCTAACTGGGATCGCGATGTTTGTCTAAACGGATTGATCCGCGCGGGAGAAGTGGATCGCAACGCTTTGCTGCAAGCGGTTAAAAGGGGGACGACGCGGGCGTCGCCTTCTCGGAACCGTTTGCGGCTCCTTGTGTTATCATCTCGAAGTGAGTTTACGGGCCACGGAGTCGGAACGATGTCGATTCAAATCGAACGTCGCCATTTCACCGTCCATGAATATCATCGCATGGTCGAAGCGGGCATCCTTTCGGAGGATGATCGCGTGGAACTGATCGAAGGGGAGATCATCGAGATGGCGCCGATCGGTCGTCGTCACGCCGCGTGCGTTAGCAAATTGACTGAACTCTTCGCACGCGAGTTCCTTGAAGCGACAGTTCTATGGGTCCAGAATCCGATCCGTCTTGATGAACGGTCGGAGCCGGAGCCCGATGTGGCGCTTCTTCGTCGGCGCGAAGACTTTTACGCGCGCGAGATGCCCGGCCCTGCTGATGTGTTGCTGATTGTGGAAGTGGCCGATACGTCGTCGCGGTACGATCGCGCCGTGAAAGTGCCTCTTTATGCTAATGCTGGGATCGGCGAAGTTTGGTTGGTGGATTTAACAGCGGAAACGATCGAAGTCTATGCACAGCCAGCGGGCGAGAGCTATCAATCTTGCAAGCGACTAAGGCGCGGTGACTTGCTATCACCACGAGCTTTCCCGCAAGCCGTTCTAGAAGTCGCCGATCTACTCGTTTGAGGAAAGCAACGGTGGTCGAGCGAGTGTTAGACCGATGTCGTCGAAGGGGCAACAGAGAGCATGTCTATCGATGTCGGACGACGACTGTTCAGCGTGGATGAATATCATCGGATGCTTGAGGCTGGGGTCCTCGGCGAGGATGATCGCGTGGAACTGATCGAAGGGGAGATCATCGAGATGGCGCCGATCGGTCGTCGTCACGCCGCGTGCGTTAGCAAATTGACTGAACTCTTCGCACGCGAGTTCCTTGAAGCGACAGTTCTATGGGTCCAGAATCCGATCCGTCTTGATGAACGGTCGGAGCCGGAGCCCGATGTGGCGCTTCTTCGTCGGCGCGAAGACTTTTACGCGCGCGAGATGCCCGGCCCTGCTGATGTGTTGCTGATTGTGGAAGTGGCCGATACGTCGTCGCGGTACGATCGCGCCGTGAAAGTGCCTCTTTATGCGCGTGCCGGAATCCCTGAACTTTGGCTGATCGATCTCGAAACGGAGGAGATAGAAGTTCACTTTCAGCCGAGCGGCGACGGTTATCAACGCGTTTGCCGCCTTGGTCGCGGCGAGAGCGTCGCGCCCCAAGCTTTCCCGCAAGTCAGTTTCACGGTCTCAGATCTCTTTCCGATGAAGTAGAAAGGCGACCGATGCTGCCCGACACGATCCCGTTCGCTTCCGTGCGCGAATTAGCTGAACGGATACGCGCACGGAAACTTTCGCCGGTTGAACTCACTGAAGTTTATCTCGATCGTCTGGAAAGAATTGGTCCGCGTCTTGGAGCCGTGGTGACGGTGATGCGCGATGCTGCGCTCGAAGAAGCGCGCGAGCGCGAGCGCGAATTGCGGCGCGGGCGTTGGCGTGGGCCGCTCCACGGCGTCCCATACGGGGCGAAGGATCTGCTCGCGACGCACAACGCGCCGACGAGCTGGGGCGCCGCGCCGTATAAGGATCAACGTTTCGATTACGATGCGACGGTCATCCGCCGCCTGCGTGAAGCAGGAGCTGTGCTTGCAGCGAAGCTGGCGATGATCGAACTTGCGGGCGGCATGGGGTACAACGAGGCTGGCGCTTCCTTCACCGGACCATGTCGCACGCCTTGGAACTTGAATTTCTGGAGCGGCGGATCTTCTTCGGGGCCAGGCGCTGCCGTCGCTGCTGGGCTCGTCGCTTTCGCCATCGGGTCGGAAACCTCCGGTTCAATCATCACGCCGGCGGCTTTTTCCGGGATCACGGGACTACGTCCAACTTATGGTTTGGTTTCGCGTCATGGCGCGATGGCCCTTTCATGGACGCTCGATAAACTCGGCCCGATGTGCCGCACAGCGGACGATTGCGGCCTCGTGCTTGCGGCCATCGCTGGCCCAGATCCTTCGGATCCGACGACGCGCGATGTGAGATTCTCCTATCCCTTCCAGCGTCAAGAAGTGCCACCCAAACGGCGTCGCTTGCGAATCGCTGTGATGAAGGATTCGTATGAGAAAGCGCAACCCGAAGTGCGCGAGAATTTCTTGCGCGCGCTCGATGTGCTTCGCCGTTTCGCCGAGATCGCGATGGATATCGCGCTGCCGGATTTCCCGTATGGGCCAGCCGTCAGCACGATCGTCGATGCCGAAGGCGCGAGCGCGTTTCGCGATCTGATCGAATCGGGGCGCGTTCGCGAACTCGCTTCGCCGCAAGGGCGCGTCGGCGGATATGCCGCGTCGCTCGTCACGGCCGTTGATTACCTGCATGCGATGCGCTTGCGCGCGCCGATGCGCCGGGCCTGGGTCGAGATGTTCAAAAAGTATGACGTGCTCGTCGCGCCATCTCGCTCGACCGTCGCTTACCCGATCGATAAGCCTTTCAATCAGGCCTATCCAGGGGTTACCGCCTCATCCCCGATTGGAGCGAGCAACCTAGTCGGCGTGCCGGCCATTTCGGTGTCGAACGGGTTTGGGCAGAACGGACTCCCGACCGGAATTCAGTTCATTGGTCCAACATTCAGCGAAAAACTTTTGATCGAAATCGCCCATCGTTATCAGCAAGCGACCGACTGGCACAAACGTCGTCCAATGATCGGTTAAGAAGCTCGGCTTCGTCGAGATGAGCGAACCACGGGATCGTCCGAGTGAAGCTGACGAAATGTCGGGCGCCAATCAAAGGGCGCGTGGGCGAATCTATGGCCGCGCGTTCTTCGGTTCAGCGACGTTCTATCTCCAACAAGCGAGGAAGATCGAGGATCAAAGCCACGGTTCCGTCTGAAAGTTCAGTCGCACCGCTGATGCCGCGCCAATGTGAGGCGTGACGACCGAGACTGCGAACCAGCACTTCGCTGTGGCCCTCCCACTCATCGACGGCGATAGCAACGCGGCGCGCTTCCGCCGCTTGCGGGCTTTTCTGCTGCTCGCGAAGGCGCGAGACGATGATCGAGATGCGTTCGCTGCCATTTTCGGCGGGCGGTTGTGCGAGCAGCTCACGCAGATGGACGAACGGCAGCACTGCGCCCCGCCAGCGAACGACGCGCATCTCTCCGAGACGTTCGATCTCGGTCGCACGGATAACGCCCGTCTCCACGATCTGATTAGACGGCACGCAGTAGCGGTGGCCCATTGAGCGAACAACCAGCGAAGACAGCAACGTGAGCGTGGTCGGCAACACCATCTCGAAGGTCGTGCCGCGCCCTACTTCGCTCCAAACGCGCAGTTCGCCGCCCGTCTGCTCGACCGCGCGTTCGACCACATCGAGGCCAACGCCGCGTCCGGAAATATCTGAGACGGTCGCCGCCGTTGAGAACCCTGGACGGAAAATCAAGCGCAAGATCTGCTCTTGCGTTAAAGAGTCGCTCTCGTCGATCAACCCGCGTTCGATCGCCGTGCGACGCACGCGCGCAGGGTCAATGCCTCGTCCATCGTCGCTGACGCGAACCACGATACGACTGCCTTCAGATATCGCTTCGAGGGTGAGTTTGCCGCGCGCGCTCTTGTTCGCTTGTCGGCGTTGCTCGCTCGGTTCGATGCCGTGATCGACCGCGTTGCGAACCAGATGCAGCAGTGGATCGGAGATCATGTCGGCGAGCGATTTATCGAGCCTGACCTCTCCTCCGGTGATTTCGACCTCGACCTCTTTTTGGGCTGTGCGTGCCGTAGCTCGTGCGGAGCGAGCGGCGCGTTCCAATGTTTGCGCGATCGGGACCATGCGCAGCTCCACTAATCGCTCTTCCAGTTCGAGGAAATGGCGACGAAGGCGCGCCGCGCGAAGCTCCGTCTCTACGTCGCCTTCGACGCCACGCAAAGCTTTGTCCAGTGTCGTCATCGTCTCGGTGAAGAGAGCGTGAAAGGAGAAGACCATGTCGTCCAATTCTTCGAGCGAGACGCGCACCAGCGAAGATGGGGAAGGCGCAGGGGGGCTGACCGTAGTGGCTAGTGCCCTTGGTGGAACGTCTTCCGCTGGTTGGCGTTCCGCTGCGGTTGTTTTCTCATCGGCGGTTTGCGCTCTCGCGGCCATGAGTCGAGCGGCGAACTTGGTCGTCGTCTCTTCAATGGTTTGGCGGTCGCTCGCGCTCGCGTAGAGTATGCGGAAATGGATCTTCTCGGGAGAGCTAGCTTCCGCTTCGGGAACTGTTGCGATGACTTCGCCTCGTTCGCTGAGCGCTTCACGCAGAGCGCGAAACTTTTCATCGAAGTCAGCGAGATCGAAAGCGACGCTGACGACGTAGGGGGTAGCGCCTTCGCGTGCGGCCTCGCGCAGCCGATGCTGTTCGTATTCGTTGAGCATTTGAGCCAGATCCGGCGGCAGCGCGGTGAGCGGGTCGTCCGCAGCGGAGCGCGGCGTTGCAAGTGCTCGCAGCCGGGCGATGATCTCATCGGATGCAGGCAGGGGTTCATGTCGGGCTGCGCAATCGAGCGCTGTTGCCAGCGCTTGCGCCGTCTGCTCAAATAGATCGAGCGCTGCATCGTCGATGTCGAGTCGTCCGGTCCGCGCGGCATCGAGCAAGGATTCGAATTCATGTGCCAAGCGGGAGATATCGGCGAAACCGAGCGCGGCGGAAGAGCCTTTAAGCGTGTGCGCGTGACGGAAGATGCGCGCGAGGATTTCTCGCCGCTCGCTGCCGCGATGGCGCAGGACGCGAAGCGCGCCGACATCTTTGTTGAGCGCTTCGGTCAGATCTTCAGCTTCAGCGAAGAAGATTTGCAGCAGGTCATCCATCGCTTTGCGCTAATAGTTGGCATCAGCATCGGCAAAGCGGGGGCTTTGTCGGAGGCAAAATCGCAGTGCGCCAAGCCGAGGCAAAACGCTCGCCGTGGCGTAGAGGCTGTTTTGGCTGGCAAAGCGTCTAAATCGCATCGCGTCAGGCCGAGGCAAAACGCTCGCCGTCCTCGGTATCGGGCTCGTCTGGACGCGGTTGCTCCAGATCGAGATCGCGGCGAATGGCGTCGAGAATGCCGTTGATGAATTGCGTCGCCTCGTAGGTGGAGAAGCGACGCGCGATTTCGAGCGCCTCATTGATGACGACGGCGCGCGGCGTCGGTTCGTAAAGGAATTCGTAGACGGCCAGGCGCAAGATGTTGCGATCGACTACGGCCATGCGCTCGATGCGCCAGTGCTCGGCGCGACGGCGAATGCGCTCGTCCAATTCTGGCAGGTGAGCCAAGACGCCCATGACGAGGCGCGTCGCGAAATCGCGCGCTTCGTCGTCAAGTTCCGGTTCACCGAGTTCGGCCCAGTAGGTCCGCACCAATTCGTCGGCGCGCGTTCTGGCGATGTCCGCTGCAAAGAGCATCTGCAAGGCGCATTCGCGCGCCTTACGCCTCAAGCCCATAAGAAAACCGTCGTCAAAGTCACGAAAGATGGTGAACGAAAAACCAAGCCAACCTCGCTTCGCTTGAGAGAGCGTGGTCGCTGTGCCACTAAAGATTTCGCTGATCGGCGTCGCGGCTCGGTAGTCAGTCCGTGCAATGGCGATGAGGTCCACTGGCGCGGCGAAGATTTTGCTGCTCGGCGTTGCGACTCGATCGTCTGCGAGTCGTTCATCCACGCATCTCCTTGTAGAGGTTGGCCAGCTCGACAGCGGCCATGGCCGCCTCGACCCCTTTGTTGCCAGCTTTCACGCCAGCGCGGTCCATCGCTTGCTCGACCGTGTTAGCCGTGATGATACCGAAAAGAACCGGCACGCCCGTCTCCATCGCCGCCTGCGCGATGCCGTTGGCGGCACATGAGGCGACGTAATCGAAGTGGGGCGTCTCGCCGCGTATGATCACGCCCAGACAGATGACGGCATCGAACCGCCCGGAAGCCGCCAGCTTGCGAGCCAGCAGCGGGATCTCGAATGATCCCGGCACGCGAAAATGCTCCACCGCCTGCTCCTCTGCGCCCAGACGCGCGAGCGCGTCGAGCGCGCCTTCCACCAAGCGCATCGTCAACAGTTCGTTCCAGCGACTGCTGATGATGGCGAAGCGCAATCCAGAAGCGTTCAGCTTGCCTTGATGAACTTTCGGTTGCACTTTTTTCTTCTTCGATGCACGCAGCGAGCGTTGGGAGCGTTTGCAGTATAGGGAAGCTCGACGGAGATGACAAGTGCGAGGTGGAAGCGGCGACACTGCCGTTTCGCTTCACGATGCCGCGATTGACAAAGACCTGTGTCCGAGAGCGGGCGCGAAACAGCGATGCCGCGATCCGACGAAGACCGGCGTCCAAGGACCTATGAACCAACGGATAGAAGGTGCCCCCGAAGCGCGCCCTTTCGGTTGAGAGCGTGTGGACCAGCTTGCGGGTCGTCTCGACCATTCGCCAATCGCGATCCCTTGCGCGTGCGAAGAGCGACCCTTTCGAGCCGCTCTTCGCCGCCACGCGAACCATCAAAGCAGGTTCATCGGTGTCGGGTTCTTCGGGTCTTTCGTGTAATCGTAGAAGCCGCGCCCCGTTTTGCGTCCATGAAGGCCGGCTTTAACCATGCGTTTGAGCAAAGGCGGCGGCGCGAACCGCTTTTCGCGAAACTCGTTGAACATGATCTCGGCGATGTAATAAGTCGTGTCGAGTCCGACGAAATCGCCGAGCGTAAACGGCCCCATCGGGTAACCGCAGCCGAGCTTCATCGCGTTGTCGATATCGACGATGCTGCCGACGCCTTCTTCAAGCGCGCGTATGGCGTCGAGCATGTAGGGGACGAGCAGACGATTGACGATGAAGCCCGTCCGGTCGCTCGTGCGCACCGGAACTTTGCCGAGCTTTTCGGCGAAGCGCACGGCTTCGTCGTAAACGGCTGGATCGGTCAAGATGGTGCGCACCACTTCGACTAGCTTCATGATCGGAACGGGGTTGAAGAAGTGAAGGCCGATGAAGCGCTTCTGCCGTTCGAGCGACGTCACGGTCATCATCTCCGTGATCGACAGCGATGAGGTGTTCGAAGCGAAGACGGTCTCCGGTCGGCAAATCTTATCGAGTCGGCTGAACGTCTCGTGCTTGAGTTCGAGATTTTCGGTGATCGCTTCGATCACGATGTCGCAGTCGGCCAGATCGTCGAGCGAAGTCGTCCCGCGCAAGCGTCGGCGCGTCTCTTCTTGCTGCTCTGCCGTGAGCGTCCCCTTTTCGACGAACTTAGCCAGAGATTTTTCGATCGCCTCGAAGCCTTTATTCAAAGCTTCTTCGGCGACTTCGCGCACAACGGTCTCGAACCCGGCGGTCGCCGCCACTTGCGCGATCCCTGAACCCATCAGACCGCAACCGATGACACCGACTTTTTTGATCTCCATATCCTTCTCCTTGAAGCGAAAAGTTTCAGCAGTTTTCTCGATGCATGCGCGCGGATGAAGCGCACGCCAAAAGCGGAATTCTACCGTGTCCAAGCGTCCATTGCACAACTGTCTCGCGGAGGAGTGGACCGGCTGAGAGCGAACGTCTTCGAAGCTCATACGGCGCTGCTTGCATGTCATGTAATCAAACGGTGAGGTGAAACTCGCCACAGCGGCGCATCGCTCGTTGCCCGTTTCTGCGGTGCGACTTAGCGTGGTCGCGTGCCATCAGCGGTGATGCGGATGCCGTACTTGTGGCCGTCGAGTTCGACCCACAGCCGGAAACGCTCGCGCCACGATTCGAACGCTAGCAAAAGATCCTCGCGCTGTTTGCCAATGGCGGGGGAGCGATTCTCCGTCTGCGACGTTTGCGCCAGCGCGCGCGCGCGCAGCAAGAGCGCCTTCAGTTCGTTGCGCAGCCCATCGGCTTCGTCATCCAGATGCGGTGCATAGTCGAGCGCGCGCAGACCCTCCTCGGCGGCGCGCGCATCGCCGTTGCTGAAGGCGATCAGGAACGCTTGTTCTCCTTTGTTGATCGCTTCAATGTAAGCTTCCACGCCGCCTCTGCCAGACAAAAAGCGATTGGCCGCATTCTCAATGGTGGGCGGCGGCGCGGAAAAATGGGTGGCGATCTTGTAAAAACTGAAGATCACGAGCGCGAGCGAGAGGATCTGCGCCGCGCGCCACAAAAAAGAGGTGCGCGCCCTGCTTTCGGGACGAAGGTAATCGGTAAACAGCGCCAAGGCGATGCCGGCGAGAAAGCCGCCGACGTGTGCGGCGTTGTCGATGAAGCCGCGGCCGGCGTAGCCGATAGCGAAGTTGACGAGGATGACGGGTAGCAACCCGATGCCGAAACTCCGTTTGAATTCTTCGGGGAGTTCGCGTCGGTACTTGATGCCGAAAACGAAGAGCACGCCGATCAGCCCGAAGAGCGCGCCGGAAGCGCCCACCGATGGGTTGTCGGTCGCTTTGAAGAGAAAGCTTCCCAGCCAACCGGAAGCGAGGTCAGGGCGAACGGTCAGATAACTGGCGATCACGCCGGCGATTCCCGAGACGATCCAGAAGACGACGAACTTGGCCGACCCGTACAGTTTCTCGACGTATGGGCCGAGCAGCAATAGCCCGTACATGTTCAAGAAGAGGTGAATTGGCCCAGCATGGAGGAAGATGGGCGTGACGAAACGCCACCACTCACCGCGATCAACCAGCGCGTTGATCTTAGCGCCATAAGAGGCGAGCACGCTATAGTTTTCCGATCCGCCCGACAGGTACATCAAAATAGAAAAGAAGACGTTGACCGTGAGAAAGACGACCGTAAAAGGGGCCGGGCGCGAAAGCACGGCGCGGAAAAAGCGTTTAGTGCGTGATTCGCGCGCGACTTGAAAGGCGATCGGCGTCGGCGCACCACACTGCAAACAGGAAACCTCGTTGGCGCCGATCAACGCGCCACAATGGCGACAGACGCTTGGTCGTCCGGCGTAGTATGTCTTCTCGTTGGCGGTCTCTTCAGCCAAGCTCTTTAGGTCGCTCCTCGCCACATTCTAGCACCAAATGGGACAAAGAGTCGCAAACGCCAGAGCGGTCGGGCGAGATCGTTAACCACTCTGTGCGCTTTTCGACCGAGGCGATGCAGTCGAAGGCGGCGATGCCACGCGCAAGAGCTGAAGGGAATCTCGACGGAGAACAGGACCAAAGCTTTGACCTCTTTCTGAAAGTGGGAGGCGCAG
>NZ_PSLQ01000018.1:0-23503 GCF_040289685.1 Pyrinomonas sp. | reverse complement strand
AGCTTTGACCTCTTTCTGAAAGTGGGAGGCGCAGGGCGACTCGGCGGCGAATTCACGATGTTTCGCTACCTCAAATCTTCGCCGATCTCCGCAAAAGTAAGCGGGCTTTGTTCAGTAAACTGTGCTGAAGCGCGACCAAGAGATCAGCTCAAAGCGTCACTTTTCGTCCAGCGCGATGCGCTCGCGCAGGCGAATCTCGCGTGGCGCGCCGTCGCCCTCCAAAGCCTCGACGGGGATGCGCCAAGCGAACGATTTGAGGCGACACAGGCCCGTGTTGTCTTCGCGGCAGTAATAGAGCGTTGCCGTTGCGCTTATCTCTGCAAAGCCAGGCGCCATGGTTCGAAAGTCCACGCGCAAAGGTAGCTGAACTTCCGCCCCACGCCACGCTCTTTTGCCGCTCTCGATGGTGAGAACGTCGCTGCCGCGCATGACTTCGACGCTCACGCGCTGCGGAGCCATCGGGTTGAGATGATACCCGGGAGGCAGTTCGACATCGAGCACGAGCGCACCTGTAGACCTCGCAGCGACCTTTTGTGCCGGAAGCGAGGTCGCCGCATCGGGCGGCTTCGGTTGTTCAGCGCGTGCCGTCGGCGGCGGGGTCAGCCCCTTGATGGGCAACGTGCGCGTTTCGCCGGTGCGCATATCGACGAGCCTCACGGCATGGTTGTTCGTGTCGGCGACGTAGATGATGCCTCCGGCGATGCTCAGTCCGCCTGGCTCGTAGAACTTGGGGCGTTTGCCATCCGCATGGCCGGGGCCTGGACCACCGACAAAGGTGCGAACGCTTTGCGTCCGCGGGTTGAGGATCTTGATCTTGTGATTGTATGTGTCGGCGATGTAGATCTGCCCGTGATGGTAAGCGACGCCGAGCGGGTGTTGAAAGCGGGCTTGATCTGTGCGTCCATCGCGATCGCCGAAATCGAAAAGATCGCCGCCCGCCAGCGTTCGCACTCGCCCGTTGGGACCGAGTTCGACGGCTCTGATGATGTTCGATTCGCTATCGGCGACGTAAAGCGTGCGGCCATCGGTGGCCAGTCCGGATGGTTGCGCAAACGCGGCGTCTTCACGCGGTCCATCTTCGCGCGCTTCCGTCCCCGATCCGGCAAACACGCTCACGCGCCGACGTTCGAGATCGAGTTGCCAGATCTGGTGCGGTCCGGCCATGGCGATGAAAAGCGTCTTCCCGACTAGTTGCAAATCCCATGGAGAAGAGAGAGCTGTTTTCGACGCTTCGCCTTCGCGCATCGAGTAATCGGCAAGCTGCGCGCCCGTGCCGGCGATGGTCTCGACGGTGCGGGCACGCAAATCTATGCGACGGACGGCGTGGTTGCCGGTGTCAGCGACGTAGAGCGAATCGCCATCGAGCGCCATGCCCTGCGGATTTCTGAAGCTCGCACGGTTAGCTGGTCCATCTTCCATTCCGGCCTCGCCTGTGCCGAAAGCGTCGAGCAGCGTTCCGTCGAGGCGCGCGACGACGATGCGATGGTGGTTCGAGTCGGCAACGAAGAGCCTACCGCTCTTTTCATCGGCCAGCACTTTGCCTGGGAAAGCAAGCGGCACGTCGCCGATTTTCGCTCGTTCGAGCGCGAAGCGGAGCGGCGCTTCGTTCAACTTGCCGCGCTGACGGTATTCAGCGACGAGCGCGCCGATGGCCCGGTCGAGAAGATCGTAGTGGCCTTCTCCGGCGACCGTTTCCACGATGTAACCTTCGGGATCGATGAGGACGAGCGTTGGCCAAGCGCGCACGGTGTAGCGCTCCCAGATGGCGAACGAAGCATCGTTGACCACTGGATGTTCAATGCCGTAGCGTAGGATGATGCGACGGATGTTCTCCGTGTCGCGTTCGTTCTCAAACTTGGCCGAATGGACTCCGATGACGACCAATTGATCAGCGTACTTGGCTTCAAGACGTTTGAGGTCGGGGATGATGTGGATGCAGTTGATGCAGCCGTAGGTCCAAAAGTCCAAAAGCACGATCTTGCCGCGCAACGCGGCCAAAGATAGCGGCCGGTCGGTGTTAAGCCAGCCGCTATGTGGCGCTAGTTCGGGCGCGCGCACGCGCGCTTTGGTCGGCATCGTCTGTGCTCGAACTTGCAGATCGGCAACGAAAAAGAGGCTGAAAAGGATGAACGTCGCAACTGTTTTGTTCTTCATGATGACACGAAACGGCTCCTCGCGCGGTGAACCGTCGTGCCCGTTTTAAACCGCGTGGTGACCGACGCACGAGATTGTCTCATGATCCGCCTTCCGCCTTCAAGCTCGAAGGGCGCTGCCTATCTCGGTCAACATCAAGCCCCTGACTTACGATTGGACCGGTCGTATTTCGGTCCAGCGTTGCGCTTTGTCTTTGCGTTCGCTATTTGTTAGTCTCTCGAATGATTTCACGCTCAAAGGACGCACATCGAACGTGTATCCGGCAGGAAACCTCTTCATCCCGATCTCGCACGGCAGATTGGAAGCGATCCTGAAGGAACCGCGTGACAGCGCACGCGGCGCGGCGCTCGTCTTGCATCCGCATCCGCAACATGGCGGGACAATGCACAACAAGGTCGTCTTTCGCGCTGCGCGTGGATTGGAAGATGCTGGATGCGCGACGCTCCGCATCAATTTTCGCGGCGTCGGGCAAAGCACGGGCCATTATGCGGGCGGCATCGGCGAGCGCGAAGATGCGCGCGCAGCGCTCGATTTTCTCGCGGGGAGATATGCTTCGTTGCCGCTCGGGCTCGCCGGTTTCTCGTTCGGTTCGCGCGTTGGGTTGGAGGTGGGCATCGGCGACGAACGCGTCGGTTTTCTGATCGCCATCGGCACGCCCGTCAACATGTACGATTTCTCTTTTCTGCGCGAGTGTCGCAAGCCGATCCTCTTCGTTCACGGCGAGCGAGACGAGTTCGGTGACGTCGCCGCATTGCGCGCGCTCGTCGCCGAACTCCCGTCGGAAGCGAATGCGTGCCTGCATGTCGTGCCCGGCGTCGGCCATTTCTTCGATGCGAAGGTTGATGAAGTGTGGCGCGTCATCGCCAAGTGGACGATGGAACGGTTGCGTGATGCATCCGAATTGGGCCGCCACAAAACGGGAGTTTAAGCGAGCAGAAAGCTCGCTCAGTGACAGCAGGATGCCGATTGCGGCTCGACGTCATCGAAGGGCCGATCAGCCGACGAGGATACCGCTCGCGATCCGAGGTCATGGTTGGTCTTCCGTTTGGGGGCGCGCTCGTCATGCTTTGCGTGTGCGGTGTCGGCGCAATCGGTTCGTTCGCACGCGAAGGCCGGACCGTATGCGCCCGACGTCATCTTCGTCCCGACGCCCACGGAGACGGTGATGAAAATGCTGCGTCTTGCTGAGATCAAACCGAACGACTTGCTTTATGATCTGGGAAGTGACGATGGCCGCATCCCGATCACGGCGGCGAAGCTTTACGGCATACGCGCTGTGGACATCGAGATAGATCCCAAAATGATCGAGGTGGCGCGCGCACGCGCGCGGCAAGTAAGGCGTCGCGGACTGCGTCCGATTCTTCCAACGCCGATCTTTTTCGAGCTCCCATAAGCGACGGTGGTTACGCGCTACCTTTCGCAGATGCTCAACCTAAAACTTCGTCCCAAGCCGTTGCGCGAGCTGCGTCCCGGAGCGCGCATCGTTTCGCACGATTTCACGATGGGAGATTGGACGCCGGAGCGGGTCGTGCGCGTCGCTTGGCGGGATCTTTATCGCACAGTCTATCTCTGGACCATTCCGGAACGTCGCAGAGGGCATCGCGATCGTCCGCCAACACGCCAGTTCGAGCGAAAGGACGTAGGCGAAAGGCGCGGAAATTGAGCTTCGGGCTGAAACGCGGCTCTTCGCTGAAGGCCTTTCGATTCAACCGATGGACTCTCCGTTGTCGTGACGGGGCGTCTCTTCGGCGTAGATCCGCTCGATCACGTCGCGATACTTTTCATCGATCACGCGCCGTTTGACCTTGAGCGTCGGCGTCAATTCGCCGCCTTCGATGGACAGCTCATGCGCTAAAAGCGCGATGCGTTTGACGCGCTCGTAGCGCGAAAAATCACGCATCAAACGGTCCACTTCGCGTTGCACTAGCGCGACGAGGCGCGCATCCTGTGTCAGGTCTTCGTCCGTTCGATCGCCGAGCGAAATGCCCTCGGCAGCGGCTTGCGCGCGCAGCTTCTGCCAATCGGGGACGATGAGCGCTGCCGGAAAGCGCCGCCCGTTGCCGACGAGCACAGCTTGATTGATGAGCGGCGATTCTTTCAGCTTCTGTTCGATCGGCTGCGGCGCGATGTATTTCCCCCCCGAAGTCTTGAAAAGCTCCTTCTTGCGATCGGTGATGAACAGGAAGCCGTCCTTGTCGAGCATGCCGACGTCTCCTGTTCGGAACCAGCCATCTTCGGTGAAGGCTGCGCGCGTCTCCTCGGGTTTGTTGTAATAACCACGCATGACGTTCGGGCCGCGCACTTCGATTTCGCCATCGGCGGCGATGCGCACCTCGACGTTGCGGATCGGGCGTCCGACGCTGCCCATTCGATTAGCTGTGGGCGTACAGACCGAGATGACGGGCGAGGTCTCGGTCAGTCCGTAACCCTGAAGGATCGTCAATCCGGCGCCGGTGAAGATGTAGCCGAGTTCGGGCGGAAGCGCCGCGCCGCCCGAGACGAAGAAACGCAAGCGTCCGCCCACCGCTTCTTTCCACTTCGAGAAGATGAGACGCGCGGCCAAATGGTGTTGGAGCGCGAGCGCGAGCGGCACGCGCTCGCCGTTCAGCCTTCGTCTGGCCCACTCTTTGCCGACCCCGACGGCCCAATCGAGCAATTTCGCTTTGACCGCCCCGCCTTCGGCAGCGCGTTCGCGAATGCGCGCGTACATCTTCTCGAAAAGACGCGGGACGGCAGCCATCACCGTCGGGCGCACTTCGCGCATGTTTTCGGCAAGCTTCTCGATCGACTCCGCGTAGTAGACGCTGACGCCGAAATGGACGTAGACGTACATCAAAAGGCGCTCGAAGACGTGCGAAAGCGGCAACACGGAAAGCGCCACGTCCGCTTCGCTCAACTGAAGTTCAGCGGAGCTATCGAGCATGTTCGATACGAGGTTCGCGTGCGTCAGCATCACGCCTTTTGGTTCGCCAGTCGTCCCGGAAGTGTAGATCAGCGTGGCGAGATCATCGGGGCGCACGGCTTGCGCGTTCTCTTCGATCAAGCGCGGCTGCGCGGTTTCGAGCGCGCGTCCGCGCGCTTCGAGTTCGACGAGCGTGATGGCCCCCGCTTCATGTGCTCCTTCGGGATCGAAGAAGATGACCTGTTTTAATGCCGAGCAGGCGCGCACCTGCTCGGCGATGCGTTCGAAGGAGGCGCGATGTTGAATGAAGAGCGCGCGAGCTTGCGCGTCGTCGAGGATGTAGCGGACCTGCGTTGAAGCTTGCGTCGGATAGATGGGCACGTCAGCCGCCCCGACGAGATGGCACGCGGCATCGACGAGCACCCATTCGGGGCGGTTCTCCGACAGCAGTGCGACGCGATCGCCGTGGCCGATGCCGAGCGCGCGAAGGCCGAACGCGATGCGGCGCGCGCGCGCAATGAATTCCTCGGACGAGATCGCATGCCAACGTCCGTCGCGCTTGTGGTTGAGCATGTCGGGCTTGCGATGGCGTTCGACGGATCGTTGAAAGACCTCGACCAGCGTCTTCGGTTCATCTGACGTAAGCGGCACGCGCGCTGGGCGAACCGCAGGTGATTGCGTCATCGACATAACGCGCTCGCTCCTTTCGAGAACCGGTCGAGTTTAGCGCTCGCCGTATGCGCGCGGGGCGAGCGCTGGTGAAAAGCGCGCTTGGAAAACGGTGCGTCGGAGGAAGAGCTTCGCGCTTTTAGGCAGCGTTCACGCCGTTCAAAAAAAGGTCCACCACGGGATCGGCCATCGGCGCGAGCTTGTAGCGCTTCTTCGACAAAATCCAGTTGGTCGCCATCTCGTCGAGCGCGCCGAAGAACATCTTGGCGGCGATTTTGGCGTTCATGTCAGCGCGAAAGATTCCTATGCGCTGCCCTTCTTCGAGCACTTCGCGGATGATGCCGAGGTATTCGGCCAGCCCAGCGGTGGAGAACTCTTCCATGAACTTGATCGAGCCGCGAAGCTCGACTTGAAAAACGACCGCCAGATCGCGGTCCGCGCCCAAGCGCTCCAGATGCAGCTGTGCGATGCGCCGCAGCTTTTCGCGCGGGTCAGCGATCGCAGCGAGCTGTTGTCGCCCTTCGGCGATCGCTTCTTCCATCGTGCGATCGAAGATCGAATGTAAAATCTCCTCTTTGCTGCGAAAGTAGAGGTAAACCGTGCCATCGGCGACCCCAGCCGCACGCGCGATGTCGGCGACCTTTGCATTGAAGTAGCCGTAACGGGCGAAGACGCTGATAGCGGCGCGCAGGATGGCTTCGCGCTTATCTGTGACAGCCGGACGTGACGGCAGAGATCGAACGGTGCTCATGGCGATCGAAAGAGGCGGCTGAATGACGGTTCACTCAGCGGCGTCTAGACTACCGCGCTTCTTCCGAATGCGCAACCGAATGGGGACGGTTGGTCGCTTTTCTTGCTTCTTTCAGGGCGTGATCGCGCGCGAAGGGATGACAGCTTTCGGTTCGAGCGTCGAAGGGAGCGCCGGACGAAAAAGAGCATGGCGGAGGGGACAGGACTCGAACCTGCAAGCCCTTTCGGGCGGCGGTTTTCAAGACCGCTGCATTACCGATTATGCTACCCCTCCGCGGCAAAAAATATTTATAGCGCAGTTTGAGATCATTTCTCAACTTGCGTTGACCGAGGGAGACTGTGAGCCGCAGTGCGCTTCTTGCTTCAACTTTTAAGGGACGGCGATCTTCGGGATCTTTTGAAGGCCTCAATGAGAGCTTTCTTCTCAAGCACAGATGAAAAAGACGGTGATCTTCGAGAGTCTTTTGAAGACTGATTCCACGGAATCGCGCGCAAGCGCGATGGGTACGATGAACAAGACGGCGATTCCGGGGAAGACCCTTTGACGAAGCCTTCTCCTCGCACGTTGCGCGCCGTCGGTGGAGTCTGTTCGCGCTTTCTTCAGCTCTTAAGAAGAACGGCTTCCCGCAACGCCATCGATGCGCGTTTTGGTCCGACATCAAAGCGAGCGATTTCTTCGAAGACTTGCGATCATGTATGATCGTACGTTTATGGGCGAAGCGCTTCCTCTGCTCCAAGACCTGCTCGTGCTGCTATTGGTCGCTGTGCCGATCGTTTTCCTCTTCCGGCGTCTCAACTTGCCATCGATCGTCGGCTTCATGCTTGCGGGCGTGTTAATCGGGCCATACGGGTTGGGGTTGATCCGCGAAGCGGAAGCGATCGAAGCTTTGGCGGAAATCGGTGTCGTCCTCTTGCTCTTCAGCATCGGCTTGGAGTTTTCGCTTCGGAGCATCATCGACATGAAGCGCGCTGTGCTGCTCGGCGGCGGATTGCAAGTCGGATTGACGACGGCGGCGACCGCGCTGATCGCCTTGCTCGCCGGACGCTCCATCGGACAAGCGATCTTCTTCGGCTTCCTCTTCGCCGTGTCGAGCACGACCGTCTTGCTCCGCAGTTACATCGAGCGCGCCGAGATCGATGCGCCGCATGGGCGCGTCGCCGTCAGCATCTCGCTCTTTCAAGATTTGGGCACGATCCCGATGATGCTTCTGATCCCGGTGCTTGGCGGGCGAAGCGGCGCATCGCCCGTTGCGATCCTTTCGCGTTTGGGAATCGCGCTTTTCGCCGTCGCTCTCATCATCTTTGCGGCGCGCGCTGTGGTCCCGTTCTTGCTGCGCCACATCGTCGCGCTTCGCAGCAGCGAAGTCTTTATCATCTTCATCGTCTTCGTCAGCTTAGGTACGGCGTGGTTGACCGCGGAGATCGGGCTATCGCTCGCCCTTGGCGCCTTCATCGCCGGTCTGGTTCTATCCGAGTCAGAATACAGTCATCAAATAGTCGCCGACATACTGCCGTTTCGCGATGTTTTCAACAGCATCTTTTTCATTTCGATCGGCATGTTGCTGTCCTTGAGTGCGCTCATCGCCGATTGGCCGACGGTGCTTTTGTGGACCATCGCGCTGATCTGCGGCAAGGCGGCGCTCGCCTTCGTCGCCGTTCGCGCGCTGGGACGCTCGTTGCGCATTTCGTTGATGACCGGGCTTGGGTTGGCGCAAGTCGGTGAATTCTCGTTCGTCTTGGCGCAGGCTGGATACCCGCAAGGGTTGCTCTCGACGAGCGATTATCAACGCTTCATCGCCGCCTCCATACTCTCCATGATCGCGTCGCCGTTTCTGATCGAGGTCGCGCCGCGCCTCGGTTACTTCTTACAAGAGAAAGCGAGCGGGCGCAGAGGGGACGAAGAGGACGAACCGACTTCAGGCGACGCGGAGCCGCTGACCGATCACGTGATCATCATCGGTTACGGTTTGAACGGGCGGAACCTCGCGCGCGTGCTTCGCCGCATCGGCATCCCGTACATCGTCGTTGAACTCAATCCTGACGCCGTGCGCGAGGCGGCGGCGCAGGGCGAGAGGATCATCTACGGCGATGCGACGCGGCGCGAAGTTTTGCATCGCGTCGGTGTGGAACGGGCGCGCGTTCTCGTGTTGGCGATCTCTGACCCGACGGCGACGCGCCACGCCGTGCAGCTTGCGCGTCAGCTCAACCCGCAGCTTCACATCATCGTTCGCACGCGGTACATGATCGAGCTTCCGGAGTTGTTGCGGTTGGGCGCAAACGACGTGATCCCGGAAGAGTTCGAAACGAGCATCGAGATCTTCTCGCGCGTGCTGCGCGAATACGGCGTCGCGCGCCATGAGATACAGCAACATGTTAACGAGGTGCGACGCGAAGGCTACCAGATGCTTCGTTCACCTTCGCTCCCGATCATCGAAGCGGGGGCGTTAGCCGAAGCGTTGAGTTCGGCGGCGACCGAAACGGTTCTCATCGAGGAGCGCGCACCTGCTGTCGGGAAGACGCTCGGCGAATTGGATTTGAGAAAGGCAACTGGCGTTACCGTAATCGCGGCCATTCGCAACGGGCAGGCCGAAATAAATCCCGGGCCGGAATACGCGATCAGCGCAGGCGACGTATTGGTTTTGCTTGGCACCCCCCGACAAATCGTCCACGCCGTCGAGCATTTGAATGGGAATTGAAAGGGGCTGGGTCGCCTTACGCGCGACGAGTGAGGGAAGTTGCGGGTTTCGACCGAAGCGTCTCGCGCGAAGTCAGCGATCGAGCAGGCTTGTTCGGCGCGACTCGCGGCAATCGAATGGACTTGCGGGATCAGAAGCGGTCCCTTTTAGCGATCGCAAGTCAAAGCTCGGCCCGGTTCCGATGGCCTGAAGGGCGGTGATCCAGTTCAAGTCGTCAGCCGCCTGTAGATGGCGGGAAGGCGTTCGGGCAACGAGAGCACGTCGTCGATGATCGTGTAGCCGACTTCGCCGTACAGATCGCGCAGTTCAGCTTCCGAATCGCGGTCGATCGTGATGCAGAACGGGATGATGCCGGTCAGCCGCGCCTGACGCAAAGCTTCGCGCACGTCGTCGCGCGCATATCGCGCATCGCCGTAATCGTGATCATAAGGGCGTCCATCCGAAAGCACGACCAGCAGCCGCGTGCGCGCTTCGCGCGCGGCAAGACGCGCCGTCGCGTGGCGAATAGCCGCGCCCAACCGCGTGTTGTGTTGGTAGGTGATGCCGCCGATGCGGCGTTCGATCTCTTCGGTGAGGCGTTCATCGAAATCTTTAACGACATAGAACTTCACGTTATGCCGACCTTCCGACGTGAAGCCGTAGATGGCGTACGAGTCGCCCACCGCTTCAAGCGCTTCGCTCATCAGAACGAGCCCTTCTTTCTCGATGTCGATGATGCGGCGGCCAGGATGCGTGTACGGTTGCAGCGGGTTGCGCCCGATGGTGCGTGCGGTGGATGAAGATTGGTCCAGCAAAAAAGAGACGGCGACGTTGCGTTCGCGCCGCAGGCGCTTCGTGTAGATGCGTTCCGACTGCTGCCCATCGGCGCGCCGATCCGTGATGTAGTCGATGACGGCGTTCAGGTCGTAATCCTCGCCGTCTAGTTCACCGCGCATGCGACGCAAGCCTTCGGGCTTCATCAACTGGAACTGGTTGCGGATCGACGAGATTAACCCGCGATAACGCGCGCGCGTCAGTTCGACGAAGGAACGATCGCCCAGCTTGACCCGTTTTTCGATGACGCGACACCAAGCGACGCGATGGTCCATCAGTTCGCGGTCCCATTCGTCGTAAAGATACGCTGTTTCGCCCTGTTCGAGCGGCTGCTCTGGCGTCTCGGTGCTGGTCCAGCGCTCCGTTCCATCGAGCGCGTCGGAGTCTTGTTCGAGGTTTTCGAGCGCCCAAGCGTTGAACAGTTCACGCGCTTCGCGGCTTTGTTCGCGCTCGCGCGATTCTGGTTCGGCCTCGCGCGCTTCTGCTGACGCCTTCTCTCGATCGGCCTCGCGCCCTTGCGTTTCGTCGTTGGCTTCGTTCTGTTGCGCCGAGTCGTCCGGCGCGACCGAGCGAAAGAGCGCGTAGACGCGGCTTGTTGCCATCAACGTATCGGCAACCGTGGCTGTCGGGCTGGCGAGGTAATCGGCGACGATGGTCTCAAGTTCGCTGACGATCTGGCCGTAGAGTTGGCGCGCCTCATCGCGCGCGCCGCCGCACAGAGTGATCTGAAAGAGGAGTTCAAATGGGACGATGTTCACCGGAAGGTCGGCGATGCGCGGGCGCGTCGCGCGCAAGCGTTCGCGCACGAGATCGAGATCGCGCGCCAAGCCGCGGTATTTTCGGCGCAGCAGACGATCAATGCGCCCGTTCTCCAGCGTCGAAAAGATGCGCGTCGCTAAGGCTTTCTTCGGGAAGAGCGCAAGCACCGTGCGGTAATCGCCATCTTCCGGCCATTTGCGCCGACGTTCGCGCAAAAGGCGCTCCTCTTCTTCGGGCGGAAGGGCCGCTTCGCCCTTGGTCGGGTCGTTGATGTAGCCATTGAGCGAAAAAGCGTCGAGCGCGTCGACGTTCTCCGGCGCGTAGAGTTCCGCCAGCGATTCGTAGGCAGCGCGCAGTTCAGGCGTGCCGCGCGCGTGCGTGCCGAATTCAATCTGCCCGGCGGCGTGCGCGGCGAGAACTTTGTAGAGGCGGAAATTGAGCGCCTCGGTCTCGAATTCAGCGACGTTGGGCGGCAAATGTATGGTGCGACCGTCGTTGATGCGCGCTTCGCCCCTCACATTGACGAGAGGCGCGACTTCGACTTCGCGCCCCGTCAAGGCTTCAATGTAAAGGCGCAACGTGGCGGCGACTTGTTCGAGCGTTAGACCGGTGCCAGCGCGCAAGGTCTCGTTGCTTTGGCGCGTCTCAAGCGCATAGTAGCTGCGTCGCGCCTTGGTGTTCGTCTCTTGCAGCATCCCGTTTGCCGCCCAGACCTCGAACTGCTCGATCGTTGAAGAGCGCAGCGCCGACGGCGCCGAACGAAAACACGCAATGGCCGCTTCCGCATCCAGCGCGGCGATGCGACGCACGGCAGAAAGGACGCGGTGCAACGCCGCGCTTCCGGTCCGTTGCTCGCGTTGAATGGCGCGGATGACTTGCGGCCCAGTACGCGCCAACGAGATCATGGCGGCGTTCGATTGCGCGGCTGCCTGTTGCAGTAGATCGGTCCACGCGTCGAACGCTTCGGGCGCAGCGCGCAGGAACTCGCCTCCTGCGACGAAGGCGTGAAGCGCAGCCGCCCCGCCGTGCTCGAGTGAGCTTTCGGCATGTGCGAAGAGCCGCCTTGTGTTCGCCGCGTCCAATCCGGCGATCGCTACTGGAAGGGCAACCCAAAAGTCTGTGGCGACGCCGCCAGCGCGCGTCGCAAAAGCGGCGGCCAATTTTGCGGCTTCGCGCATTACAAGGGTCGCTTCCGGCTCGCCGAAATGATCGAATGTTTTAGCTGCTGGAACGGTGGCGTGGAAGAAATCGGCGCTGTGCTTAGCCGAACGGCGCGCTATTTCGTGCGCGACCTCAAACGTCAAGCAAAGGGCTTGTTCATCGCCGATGACATGTGCGAGGCGTGGGGCTTGACGGTAGGTCGCTAGTGCGATCGAGTTCGAGAGCGTCATTTGACGCAGACAGACTTGCAGCAGAAGCCGACGCGCTTCCGATGGAAGCGGCTCAAGATGTGCCACGCCATCGGCGAAGAATTGTTGCCCGGCTTCGAGGTTGGTCATCAACAGCCTGCGCCCTATTTCGCCCCAAGCACGCAGCCCTTCGGCGTCAAGGATTCGCGCCGCTTCCGTCGTCGCGCGCAGGAATTCGGCGCTCGCGCGAAAGCTAATGACCGCCAAAGAGGCGCTCACTTCCAGCGCCACGCGCGCCCGATCCGCCGGAAGATGACGAAGCTGACGCAACAACTCAGACATGCGTTGCCGTTCGCTCGGATTGGCGATGGCACGAAGCCTGTCGCGCCAATCTCGGTTCAACGGGCGCGTCTCCTCGGAGTCGAACATATGCCCTTCGTCGCGTTCCACCATCTCTTCTGTTGATTAGATGCCGTGGAATCCGCGCCAGTGAGCCGCAGGAGCGCGTTGCCGTTCACAGATAACACGGTTTCAACCGCAACTTCAAACCCGCACATCTTGCGCCGGTTTTGTGCGGAAATAATTGCCATCGATTGCAATTTCTCTCGCAAAAGGCGCGCGAGAAGCGGCACAGATTCAAGTCGCGGTGCAAAGAACGGATGCCAAGCGTCGCGCGTGCTGGGGAGTCGGTTGGCGCGACCGATTCCTCGGGGTGCGACAAGGCTTCTGGTGGCAGGAAGGAATCCCCCGACTTCAGGCGGGAGAGGAGGTCAAGGTCAGCGCTTTCAAGGTTGTCCAGAGGAGAGAAGGACTCGCAGAGTCCTCGTTGAAAGGGCTATGCGTTCGTTCGGGCAGGCGCGCTTTTCGGAAGCGTGAAGTCGTTGTCAGGTCAAAGTGCCGGAACGGACCGCTGTTAAATGGGTTAAACGGGTGAGTAGGCAAAATCGCGCATCCGTATGAGCCGTTTCCCCGACGGCGCTTCAGTCCAGTGCGGGAACCTATTATTGAAAGGGCGAAGTTGCGCGTCCGTGCAAGTCTTGGGCGACGAGAGTTCAACCCAACTGATGAGGATCTCAGCGGTGTCGCGCGCAAAGAGTCGCGGCGCCGTTGCCTCAAACGAGCGTTCAAACTAGCCGATGAACATCTCGTCTTCCCCGTAGGATTGGTTGAGCGGTTTGGGCGACGGTGCCGTAAGCACTTCGAGGCCGCGCCTGATGCCGGCCATGATAGCGGCTAGTTCGCGCGCCGGATCAACAATGCGCGCTTGAATGAAGCGCGTCGTCGCCACGACTTGAGCGTGCGTTTCATCGATTGAGCGCCCGATCATTTCGACCTTGTCGCGGGCTGCTTCCACCGAGTGGCTGACGAGCGCTTTGATCTCGCGCACTTCATCGCGGACGATAGCCGCGGATTCCGCAAGGTGCATAGTCGCGGTCGAAAGATGCCCGGACATTTCATGAAGTTGCGCGGCGATCTCGCGCCCTTGAGCCGCGAGGCGTCGCGCCTCTTCGCCGAGCGCCGTCGCGCGCTCGATCAACGGCTCGACGCGCTTTTCAAGCGCTCCAACCGCGCGCGCCATGCGCCCGACGAGCACGGCTATGAAGACGGTCGCCAGCGCGATCACGACAAACGAGATGGCAATGACGACCAGAATCCAAAAGAGCGGATCGTTGGTGTTGATTTGAAGAGCCAGCAGAGCTTGCACGACTATTCCCCGACCTTGTGAGTTGGTTTGAGCTGCAAGAGAGCGGCGCCAAAATTTTGGCCTGAAAGCATCGAGCTGGATTCAGGATTCGCGCGCTTCCGGCAGCTCAGCTCGTTGTTTCTCTTCGACGTAGGCTTGTTTGCCGGCCTCGATAGCTGCGGTGATGCGCTCGCCTTGACGCGCAGCAGCTTCACGTGCGGCTTCGGCCAGCTCAGACGCTTTTTGCGTCGCTGTGGAATAGTACTCACCCGCTTTGGCGCCGATCTGCGCCGCCGCCTCGCGCGTTCGGTCAACGCTTTTGCGCGTTACGTCGGCGATGTCGCCTCGCAGTTCGCGTCCCGGCTTGGGCGCGAACAGAAGCGCGACGATCGCGCCGATGGTGCCGCCGATCAGAAAATAGGTCAAGCGCGTCGAAAGATCGGTTTCGCGTTCCGTGTTGCCGAAAGGTTCTTGTGTGCTCATGACAAATCCCTCTGGTTCAGACTCAGCGAAAGTTTTTGGACCGAAGCTAACTATAACAAATGCTCGAAGGGGCGAGCAAGAAGCTCAACGACGGAACGCCAACCCTTCGCGACGGTGGAGTTTGCGCTCAGCTCGAAAATCCGGAATCGCTGTGAAAAAGCGCGGAAAGGAGGCGAGACGGTTTTCGATCTCCGCGAATTTCAGCCCCTTCTGGCGAACGGACGAGGATCTTTTCTAGCTGCGTTTCGAGCGCTCATCCCGCTCAGATCACCGTTGTGATGATCTCGCGGATGCTGCGTTGCAGATCGCGGTCGTCGGTGATCGGGGCGGCGAGCGCCACTTCGGCGGCGCTGATCGGCGCGATGCCGCGTGCGATCAGCTGCGCGGCATAGATCAGAAGTCGCGTCGAGACGCCTTCTTCAAGGCCGTGTCCGCGTAAGTTTCTGACCTTCTGGCCGATCAAGACCAGGTCGCGGGCCACGTCGATCGAGATGCCGCCCTCGCGCGCCACGATCTCGGCCTCGAGTTCCGGCGGCGGGTAGTCGAACTCGATGGCGACGAACCTTTGTCGCGTTGACTGTTTCAAATCCTTGAGAATGGATTGATAACCGGGATTGTACGAGACGACGAGCATGAACTCAGGAGGCGCTTCCACCACCGTGCCACGTTTTTCGATGGGCAGTCTGCGACGGTGATCCGTCAACGGATGAATGATCACCACCGTGTCCTTGCGCGCTTCGACGACCTCATCCAAATAGCAGATCGCTCCGTGACGAACGGCGGTCGTCAGCGGCCCGTCATGCCAGACGGTCTCTTCGCCTTCGAGCAAGAAGCGCCCCACTAGATCGGTTGCCGAAAGATCTTCGTGGCAAGCGACGGTTACGAGCGGACGGTTGAGCCGCCATGCCATATGCTCGACGAAGCGCGTCTTGCCACATCCAGTCGGCCCTTTGAGCATCACGGGCAAACGAGCATGGTAGGCCGCCTCGAACAACTCCGTCTCGTTGCCAACCGGAAGATAGAAGGGTTCATCCGCGATGCGGTACTCCTCGATTGCACGCTCAATTAGTGCTTTTTCGTTCATGCCCTGAGAAACGTTCTTCGACGAGCTGACGTGTGCCCTTTTTTGATGTATTCTTAATCGTTTAGTGCAAACTCGATGAAGAACAGAGTGCATCTTAACATTCAGCAGAAGCGGCGGCAAACCGCCCCGTGCACATGTCGCGATGAGGGCGCGCGCTTTGTTCGGGATGGAACGCGCTCGGCAAGCAATGCCAGCGATAGTGTTAAATGGATGGTTTGAGACTTTCATAAAGGGCTATAAATGCGCTACTTCGCGCGATGGCAACGGAGCGGCTGCGGGCGATAGTTGCTCACAAATGAGCATGAATGGGGTGTGTGAAAGATGAGGATCGCAGTGGCGATGAGCGGCGGCGTGGATTCTTCCACCGCGGCGGCGCTTCTACGCGAAGCTGGGCATGAGATCATCGGCTTCACCATGCAGTTGTGGGATCAGCGCCGTAATCTGGTTCTCGACGAAAACGGCGAGCCGCTGCCATCGCGCTGCTGTTCGCTCGATGACGTTTACGATGCGCGGCGCGTCGCACAGCAGTTGGGTTTCCCTTTTTACGTCCTCAATCTTGAACGCGATTTCGAGCGCGCAGTGGTCCAGCCGTTCGTGCAAAGCTACTTGAGCGGGGAGACCCCTATCCCTTGTGTGGCTTGTAACAGCCGGTTAAAGTTCGCCTCGCTCGACCGTCTGGCGCACAGCTTGGGTTGCGAGCGCGTGGCGACCGGCCACTACGCGCGCATCGTGCGCGATGATGAAACCGGCCGGTACAAGCTCTTGCGCGGGCGCGACCGGCACAAGGATCAATCCTACTTCCTTTGGGAGTTGACCCAGCAGCAGCTTGCGCGTGCGATCTTTCCGCTCGGCGATTTGACCAAGGAAGAAGTCCGGGCGGCAGCGCGTCGGTTCGGGTTGACGGTTGCCGAAAAGGCCGAATCACAGGAGATTTGCTTCGTGCCGGATGGCGACTACGCCGGATTCATCGACCGTTATCTGGAAGCTGAAGGAGGGGAACGGCCGCCTGTTGGCGAGATCGTCTCCACCAGTGGCGAAGTGCTCGGCACGCACAAGGGAATACACAACTATACTGTGGGCCAACGTCGCGGTCTTGGCATCGCGCACGGACGACCGCTCTACGTCGTTGCCATCGATGCCGAACGCAACCGCGTCATCGTCGGCGAGAGTGAGGATCTTTTGTCGCGCGAATTTTCGGCGGCAGGCGTCAACTGGGTCGCGTGCGATGAACCGACGGTGCCAGTGCGCGCCGAGGTGCGCGTCCGATACAGACACGAGGCGGCACCAGCCACCATTGAAGTGACGGGCGAGGGAAGGGCGCGCGTGCGCTTTGACGAGCCACAACGCGCCATCACGCCGGGGCAGGCGACCGTCTTTTATCGCGGCGACGAGGTTTTAGGCGGCGGTTGGATCGTGCGCGTCAGGCGGTGAAGAATCCGTCGAAAGGTTTCGGAAGTTCGGCGGCGAGCTGGGTCTCTCGGACGACAATGCGAGCAATAGCGCGGCTTATTCAGAAGTTCGGCGATGAGCTGGATCCCGCGCACTAGCCCCGCTTGCCTCATCGGCCAGCGGACGAAGGCGAGCCGGCTCTAGCCAGCGCCTTTTGCTGGCCTCGCGCGCTTGATTGCCGACCGGCTTCAAACCGCGCGCTCTCGACGCTCCGTATAGAGCGACTGCTTCGAAATTCATCTGCGAGTTCGGAAGTTTCGGGCCGAGTTGACGACGCCGTCGCGATCTGCAGCGACTCGGCGCGCTCGGCGACAAGCGGCTTGAACTTTTTCGCCCAGGTCTGCGTAAATAAGCGTGATCTTTTTCGCCTTTTTTTGACGCCGAAAGCTGTTTCGAGGAGGTAGCAAAGTCACCGATGGCCATGTCGAACGCGCGCAAACTCGTTTTGATCTTCGCCGGGCTGTTTCTCGCCTTCGTGCTCGTGCTCTTCATCGGCGCGTTGGTCCTCTATTTCTACATCGAACCGGGCGAGCCGAGCGTCGCTTACAACAGCGTGCTGGTCGTGCGCGTCAGCGGCGAGTTGCCCGATTACATCGCTGAAAGCCCACTCCCAATAGGTTTCCCATCGAGGATATACGACGGCGGACGGCAGTCGCTTGCGGATCTGCTCTGGCAATTGAAAAAAGCCAAGGCGGACCGACGCATCGGCGCCGTGTTGCTGGAGGTAGAGAATCTCGACATCGGGTGGGCCAAGGCGGACGAAATCCGCGATGCCATCGCCGACTTTCGTCAGTCTGGCAAGCCGATCTATGCCTACCTGACCTATGGCGCGAACGCTGAATACTACGTCGCTTCGGCGTGCGAGCGGGTTTACGTCGCTCCGGTCGGCGATCTTTTCATCAACGGCTTGGCCGCCAACGTCATCTTCTTGCGCGGCGCGCTCGACAAGCTCGGCATCTATCCGGATTTTTACCAGATAGGAAAGTACAAGAACGCGCCTGATCAATTGACCCGGCGCGAGATGTCCGAGGCGCAGCGCGAAGTGATCAATTCGCTTCTCGACAATCAATTGGCCCGGTACATCAACAACGTCGCCGCGGCGCGCAAACTGGCTCCCGAGACCGTGCGTGAATTGATCGATCAAGCGCCGCTTCAAGCCAAACGCGCCGAAGATGCCGGGTTGATCGACGGCGTGGCGTATCGCGATGCCGTAGAGCTTGAACTGAAGCGTCGGCTCGGTTACAAGCCGACGGAGAAACTGCGCACCATCAAGGCTGCGCAATACAATCGCGTCGCGCCGGAATCTTTGGGACTCAATGAGGGGGAGAAGATCGCCGTTATTTACGCTTCCGGACCGATCGGGCCGGGGCGTTCGAACAGCTCACCATTCGGTCCGCAAAGCGTCGGTTCCGAAACCATGGTGCGTGAGATCAACGAAGCGCGCGATGATCAATCGGTCCGCGCCATCGTCGTGCGCATCGATAGTCCGGGCGGCACAGTCTACGACTCCGATCTGATCTGGCACGCGCTTGAGGGAGCGAAGGAGAAAAAGCCCGTGGTCATCTCAATGAGCGATGTGGCGGCGTCGGGCGGTTACTACATCGCGGCGGGAGCCAACGCGATCGTCGCGCAACCTTCGACCATCACCGGCTCGATCGGCGTCTTTGCCGGCAAGCCCGTCTTCAAGGGGTTGTACGATTGGACCGGGGTCAATAGCGAATGGATCTTGCGCGGTCGTTATGCGGGGCTCTTTCGCGAAACCGAGCCGTTCACGCCGGACGAGAGGGCTAAATTCGAGGAGATCGTGCGCCACTACTACTATGACGAATTCGTGCCGAAAGTGGCGCAGGGGCGGCGGCGCGATCCTGAGTACATCGACTCGGTTGGACAGGGCCGAGTCTGGGATGGCGCACAAGCCAGAGAGCGTGGCTTGGTTGACGAATTCGGCGGACTCGACCGTGCCATTGAGATCGCGAAAAAGCTCGCCAACATCCCGGCGGACAAAGGGGTGAAACGAGTGGTCAAGCCGGCACCGCGCTCGGTCTTCGAGCAGCTCTTCGGCAACGACGCGATGAGCGAAGAAGACGCTCGCGTGCAAGCCGCGCTCGCGACGTTGCCCGCGAACGTTCGAAAGATGTTGCAAACGGTTCGGCTCTTTGAGCGCGTGCGGCGCGGCGAATTGATGGCGTTGATGCCGTTCGAGTTGCGAATCGAGTGAGGTTGGGAATCGGCTCCACACCGATTTTCGACCGCTGAGGAAGCGAAGTCGCGTGAAAGCTGCGTTTCGCTCGTCCGTGCTGCATCATGTCGGCGTGAAGCGCCCGATCGTGTTCACCTAACCGTTTCGATTTTTTCCATGCCATCCATATATGGGCGCAGCGCTTCAGGGATGGCGATCGTCCCATCGGCTTGCTGGTAGTTCTCCAAGATGGCGATCCAAGTACGTCCGACGGCCAGCCCTGAACCGTTGAGCGTGTGAACGAATTCGGGCTTTGCGTTTGGCGCACGGCGGAAACGAATCTGTGCCCGGCGCGCTTGAAAGGCTTCGCAGTTCGAGCAGGAAGAGATCTCGCGATAAGCGTTTTGTGACGGCAACCAGACTTCGATGTCGTAAGTTTTGGCCGCCGAAAAGCCCATATCGCCTGTGGAGAGGGTCACCACGCGATAGGGCAACCCGAGCAATTGAAGCACGCGCTCGGCGTCGCGCGTCAGCGATTCGAGTTCATCGTAAGAGGTTTCAGGCAGCGTCAGTTTGACCAGTTCGACCTTTTCGAACTGGTGTTGGCGGATCAACCCGCGCACGTCGCGCCCATAGCTTCCCGCTTCAGAACGAAAACAGGGCGTGTAGGCGACGAACTTTTTGGGCAGCTCCTCTGCCGTGAGGATCTCCTCGCGATGGTAGTTCGTCACCGGCACTTCTGCCGTCGGAACGAGGTAGAGATTGCGCTCATCGGTCAGCTTGAAGAGGTCCGCTTCGAACTTCGGCAATTGTCCCGTGCCGAAAAGCGCCTGCGCGTTGACGATGAAGGGCGGGAGCGTTTCGGTGTAGCCGTGTGCGCGCGTGTGTAGATCGAGCATGAAGTTGATGAGGGCGCGTTCGAGCCGTGCGCCCGCGCCGTTTAAGATCGCAAAGCGCGCGCCCGCGATCTTCGCCGCCCGTTCGAGGTCGAGGATGCCAAGTCGCGTTCCCAGTTCAACATGATCGCGCGGTTCGAAGTCGAACGAGCGCGGCGTGCCCCACCGTCGCACTTCAACGTTGGCCGAGGCGTCCAGTCCGAAGGGGACGCTCGAATGCGGGATGTTCGGCAAAGTGGCGAGAAGCTCGCGCATTTGGACTTCGGCCGCGTCGCGGTCCTTTTCCAGTTCTGCGATGCGTTCTTTGAGTTGCGCGACCGTGGCGCGCCGCGCTTCGGCCTCGTCGCGGCGTCCTGCTTTCATGAGCGCGCCGATCTCGCGGCTCGCCGCATTGCGCTCAGCGTTCAGCCGGTCCGATTCGGCGATGAGGCGCCGACGCTCAGCATCGAGTTCGGCGAAGCGATCGAGCGCATCGGTCGGAAAGCCGCGCGCTTCGAGTGAGGCGCGCACGCGCTCCAGATTCTCCCGCACGAAATGAAGATCGAGCATTTGCCGCTCCCATTGAATTTGTGATAGAAATTGTCGCCTTTTGAGCCGAAAGAAAATTCAAGCTAACCGACCGAGTACCGAGTGTCAAGAACGGGGCAAGCTTCGGCTCGCGATCGAAGAAAAGCATGGCAACCAAGGTTCGTAAAGCGATCTTCCCGGCGGCTGGGTTGGGCACGCGCTTTTTGCCGGCGACCAAAGCTTCTCCCAAAGAGATGCTTCCGCTCGTCGATAAGCCGCTCATCCAGTATGTAGTTGAAGAAGCAGTCGCTTCGGGGATCGAATCGGTCATCATCGTCACGGGACGCGGCAAGACGGCCATTGAGGATCATTTCGATATCTCGTTTGAGTTGGAGCAGCTCCTGCGTGAGCGCGGCAAAGAGGATTTGCTGCGCGAAGTGCGCGCCATCTCCGACATGGCGCGCATCAACTACGTGCGCCAGCGCGAAGCGCTCGGATTGGGTCACGCCATCTTGCAAGCGCGCGACTTCGTCGAAAACGAACCGTTCGCCGTCATGCTCGCCGACGACATCGTCGATGCGCAAGTTCCGGCGCTGCGCCAGCTGATCGACGTCTATGAGCGCTTCGCCGCGCCCGTGCTCGGCACGATGCGCGTCGCGGGCGAAGCCATTTCGCGCTTCGGCGTGCTTGATGCTGACGAGATCGAAGAGGGCGTCTATCGCGTGCGCGACATGGTTGAAAAACCGTCCTTCAACGAAGCTCCATCGGATTTGGCGATCGTCGGGCGCTACATCCTGACGCCGGACATCTTCGATGAGATCGAACGGACCAAACCAGGAACGGGCGGCGAGATTCAGATAACCGACGCGATGCGCGCGTTACTCGAAAAGCGCCCGTTCTACGCCGTGCGCTTCGCGGGGAGGCGTCACGACGCGGGCGATAAACTGGGTTTTCTAATTGCGACGGTGGAGTTCGCGCTGAAAAGATCAGATCTCGCTCCTGAGTTCAAAGAGTACCTCCGCTCGCTCAAACTGGATTGAGACCGACGGAAACGCGCTGTCGCTTTCGTCGTCGTACGGAAGCAGTGGGAAGAGATTTTTGAGAGTTCAAGAGATGTTGAGCGTCGAAAACAGACCATTCGCTGGAAGAACAGCCATCGTCACCGGAGCGACGCGCGGCATCGGACGCGCCATTGCGCTGGAGCTTGCGCGTCGCGGAGCCGATGTCGCTTTCAATTACGCGCGGAGCGCCGAAGCCGCCGACACTTTAAAAGCTGAAATCGAGGCTTTGGGCGCGCGCGCCTTTGCCGCGCAGTGTGACGTTGCGCAGACGGAGGCCGTCGCCAAGATGGTCAAGGACGTCAAAGAATCGTTCGGGCGCATCGACTTTCTCGTCAACAACGCCGGCATCACACGCGACCAGTTGATTTTGCGAATGAAGGAAGAGGATTGGGATGCGGTCATCAACACCAATTTGAAGGGGGTGTGGAACTTCGCGCGCGCCGCATTGCGCTACATGCTACGGCAGGAAGAGGGCGGGTCGATTCTCAATATCAGTTCGATCAGCGGGGTGGTCGGCATGGCCGGACAAACGAACTACTCGGCTTCCAAGGCCGGTGTGATCGGCTTGACTAAAGCGCTCGCCAAAGAGGTCGCCAGCCGCCACATCACGGTTAATGCGCTTGCGCTCGGGTTCGTCGAAACCGATATGACCGAAGCGCTTGCAGATGACTATCGGGCGAAAATGCTCGCACAAATTCCGCTCGGACGCTTCGCCGAGGCGAACGAAGTGGCGCGCGTCGCCTGTTTTCTTCTCTCCGAAGATGCGCGCTACATCACGGGCCAAGTCATACAGGTCGATGGCGGACTAGCGATGTAGTTCGCTGCTGCCTTTTGCCAAACCGTCGGCGCTCGCACTGAGAAGAGGGGCCCCGCCGAGCTTCGGCTCGACGGGGCTTGATCTCGACGTGGCAGGCTCAGGGACAAGGCTGGCGTTTTCCGTTCTGTCGGAGGGCGCTCGTTCAAAGAACGCCCTGAGTGCTTAGGCAGGAGTTGCATTGGTGTGAAAAACCGATTTGCATTTCGGGTGCGAGACCCTTTTGTTCCCCGCGGCGAAGCTACTCGCGAGCTGGGCACGGCCTCTTTCCCAGAAAGCTATGAAGACCTCTGCTCCATAAGGACGCCTTCCTGCAACTTCGCCTAAGCCCTTTTCCGGAAGCCACTCGCTAGCCAAGCGGGAAATTACACCCGTAGCCTGTAGGTGTCAAGAGCGGCTACATATTTTCGCTACATTTTCGTAACAAGCTTTTAGAAGCGATGCGAGTGTATTCTTTCGATGCATGAGCCTCTGTTTCGTAAGTAGCGCCTTCTAGAAAAACTTCTGCCGAAGGATGCCGGAAAACCTTCAAAGCGATGGGGCAGCAGTCGCAGGAAGAGGCCGCGCTGTGTGACGCTGCGAGCAGCGCCGCCAGCCAAGCCACAAAGAGGCGTGGGCCCCGAGTGCGTGGAGTTGTACGGTTCTATGGGAGACGAAAAGCCGGAGGCAACACGAGGCGATGCCGTTCGATGAGCTGTAACCTCAAGCGGTGGTGGTAGAAGGCTACTAGAGGCACGCTCGTTGAGTCTACAGAGGAAAATCGGCTTTACCGCGTGCTAATCGAGTGGGCTATATTGTGCCTCTCGCTTCGGCCTTGTGATTTGCGGCGGACATCAGTTAAAGGCCGCCTCGCTGCTCTTTCAAGCGAAGCGGCCTTTGCTTTGCCTCAAAGGCGGTTTGTCGCGCAACCCGGGCAGCGACATCCGTTCCGCCATCCCAGTCGCGCAATTTACCAGCACTGCTCTTGCGGCTGTTGATCTGCCATGAGCATAGTTGTGTAGAGAACTCGGCAATGAACTCACCCTCATTGGGCAAGCCAGCGGCCAGCCGGACTCAACCGCTCTTAGCCTTTCTTGGCACCGCCCTTTTTGGCGCCCTTCTTGGCGCCGCCTTTTTTAGCTGCGCCCTTTTTGGCCGCGCCTTTCTTGGCGCCGCCCTTTTTAGCTGCGCCCTTTTTGGCCGCGCCTTTCTTGGCGCCCTTTTTAGCTGCGCCCTTTTTGGCCGCGCCTTTCTTGGCGCCCTTTTTAGCTGCGG
>NZ_PSLQ01000001.1:144534-167114 GCF_040289685.1 Pyrinomonas sp. | reverse complement strand
TGAAGATGATCGGTGCGGTGGCGAGAACGGCGAATAGACCGAAAGCGAGGACTAATTTGGCCGCGATCATCGCCGCCGATGCGCCGGCGAAATAGGTGACGGAAGTCCAAAGGTAGTATTTCGTCCATGTTTGCCAGATGGGAGAACCATCCTTCAATGCGGAAGCGATGGCGATCAGTCCGGAGTTGAAAGCGTATTGGACCAGTCCAGCGAGGCATATGGCCAGCACGAGCGCGGCCCAACCACCCATCTTCACGAGTTCCAGCGGGTGGCCGAAGATCTTCCGCATCGCGATGCTCGTCGCGTAAGTTGAAAGGCCCATCGCTGCCGCATTGAAGAAGATGGTGATCTTCTTTCGGTTGAAGCGCAACGAGGCCGTCATCGCTTCGAGCGTTGCCAGCAACGTCGCGGCCTCTCCGCCGTAAAGGAAGAGGCTGAGGAAGATGAACGTATCGGAGATCGAAACTTGGCCCGTGACGTTCGGGATGCGGAGCACCAGTCGCGAACTGAAACCGATCGTGATGAGGCAGATCAACAAGAACTCGATATCGAGCCGCGCCAAGTCAAGTTGCGCCGCCGAGACGAGAAAGATGATCGCCCCAATCGCGATCACTGTCAGCATGAACTTTCGTGCGCGAACGGTGGAAGGCGCGGTTCTCCTCTCAATTTGAAGCGCATTCTGTGCGTTGATGCAGAAAGATCGCGTCGAAGATGGCGCGAGGTTCGAATCCCACCTTCCCATAAAGGCGACGCGCTTCGCGGTTTCTCACGTTGACGAAAAGCGAGAGGCAACATCCGTCTGCGGCGAGCCGTTGCGCCAGTTCCGCAACGCACGCGCGACCGAAACCGCGCCCGCGAATATCCGGCGCGACATAAACGCCTTCGAGGTAGATGACAGCCGGAGTTCTCGTGATGAGATCGGCTTTGAACAGAACGCGATCCGTTTCGCGCCAGACCCAGACGCGGCCCTGCTCGATGCGTTGAGCGCATCTGCGACGAAACCCTTCCGGATCCGCGATCAGCGGATCGGCGCCGCTCTCTTGGCGAGCCAGTTGCGCATGAATTGGCAGCAGAAGGGCGAGGTCATCGGCGTTGGCCGGTCGGAGTCGGGAAGTGGCGTTGTTCTCCTTCGGCGTGGCAGAAAGCGTAAGCAGAAGTTGGCGTTCGCGTCGCCGCATTCTCTGCCCTTTCGGCGCGTAAGCACGCCAGAAGAGGTCGAGCGCCTTTGGTTCGGCCATGATCATGTGTGCGTTCTTTTCCGATTGGAGTCGGCGCGCAAACTCCTCGATAGCCTCTCTGTGCGTCGTTTCGATGAGGGTCGAGTGGCCGATCAGCGCTACTCCGAGCAACCGTCCATCTTCAGCCCGGCAGGCGTAAAACGTCCCTCGATTCCGTTCGCGGCTTAAGCCGTTCTCGCGAAGAAAGCCGCTCAAGATGAAAGCATGATGCGGACGTCGGTCGAGAAACTCCAACGCTTCATCGCAGTCGCTTTCTTCAAGCGGGAGGGTGCGGTAGAAGCCGCGAGGTTCAGCGGTCGTCGGTCGCGGCGTGATTCGCCTCAAATCGATCATGAGCGTTGCCCCAAGTTATGAATATCGATCTAACCGAGTTCCTACGCGCATCAGGGGTCGCCTGCGAGCAGCGACGATTGCGCTTGCATCGTCGCGTCGCTCATGAGCACGCCGTCGCTCATCAAAACTCCATCGCTCATGAGCACGCCGTCGCCGATCAACACCCCATCGCTCATGAGTACGCCGTCGCCGAAGAGCGTTTCGGCGCTCAAAAAGAGCGTTCCGTCCAACCAAGACAAACCGCTGCTTAAGAGCGCTCCGCTCCCAACCGAAACGCCGTCCGAGAGCAACGCCGGATTGACACGTAACGTCCCACCTTCGGCTAAAAGCCCATCTTTGAACAGAACGCCGACCGCATAGGTGCCCTGATGTCGCGTAATCAAGTCTGTGCCGAAGACGCACGTGCGATCCCAGATGAGGCTTTGCGACCAGACGAAACCGTTGCCGGCGATGTTGGTCCAAGGGGGAGGCGGAGCAGAGGTCAGAAGCGGCGCGCCGACGGGCAGTCCCGAAGAGAAATCTCGACGAACGAGCCGCGCGAGTTCAATCGCTCCGGCGATGTTCACTTCGCCTGCGCCCTGTTCGAGCATGTTCGCTCCAGCGAGCGGTTGCGCCGTGTACATCAGGAGCGCTTTGATCAGATTCGGCGTCAGGCGCGGATTGGCTTGCAGCATCAACGCTGCTGCGCCAGTCACGACGGGCGTGGCCATCGACGTGCCGCTCAAATACATCATCCTGCTGTCGGGCAGATCACCGACGTTGGCATCGAGCTGTGGGTTCTGCGCGACCAAAGCGTTGCCGGCAGCTTGCGCGGCGATGATCTTGTTGCCGGGCGCGACCAGATCGGGCTTGATCAAATTGTCGTAATGTTTGATTCCTGATGCGTCGGTCCAGTAACTGCGAGTTGGTCCGCGCGAACTGAAAGAGGCCATGGCATCATCTGCCCGTTGGTCGGTTGCGCGACTGTTCGTTGCGCCAACCGTGATCACCGAGGGGTCGTTGCCTGGAGCGTGGATGTGGCCGTAAAGCTTGTCTCCCGCGCCGTTCTTGCCGTTGTTGCCCGCGGCAGCGACGACGACGATGCCAGCATTGAATAAGCGTCGCACGGCGCGACACAACGGGTCGTCAAGATATGAATCAATGGCGAGCGTGCCGAGGCTCATGTTGACGACGCGAATTTTGTAAGCATCGCGATTGGCCAAAATCCAATCGAGCGCGCCGAGCAGACTCGATGTCGAACCTAGACCGTTGCTGTCGAGCACGCGCAGGTTGATGATGTGCGCGTTGGGCGCGATGCCGACGTATTGACCTTGAGCTATTTGATCGTTGCCAGCGGCGATGGAAGCGACGTGCGTTCCGTGTCCGTAAGGGTCATCTGTACGCCCTTCGCCCGTGAAATCAAGGCTCGCGACGATGCGGGATGCGCCGTCGCGATTGAGAAACGAGCGATGATGGGGATCAATGCCGGAATCAAGAACGGCGATTCCGATGCCCGTGCCGTCAAGCGCGTTCGGCTGGCCGGAGGCGATCCACGCTTCGCGCGCTAACTCAGCTCCCGTCGTCGTCGATAGATGCCCAAATGTTTTGACCGTGCGGTCAAGCGAAACGCGAAGCACGCCGTCCACATTCGCCAAACTTTCGACGGCGTCGAGCGGAACTTCGACGGCGCTCAGCGGCAGATGGCGAAACTGTTTCTGCACGCGCCCCTTGGCCGCGCGAATGAAGCCGAAGATCGCATCGCCCCTCTTCCCAGCATCGAATTCGACGATGACGCGCACTTTTTCGGGGCGGCGTTGCTGGTGCTTGCGTTCGAGAAGATCCTCGGAGACCTTGGAGCGACTTTTCGCCGCAGTCTCTTTGCTCGACCGGCTTTGCGCGACGGCGACAAAGGGCGCGCAGACGATCGCTGCCGTAAGCGCCCAAGCCGCCGCCGCACGTAGCGCTGACCTCAGCGCAACGACGAGGCGTAGCCCCACCCTCGGCAAAATTCTCCGCGCATCGTGTGAAGTTCGTTTCATGATCTCGTTCTAGAACCGCAGCGGCGCTTTCGGCTTTGGCGGTTTGACGTTGGTCTTCAGGGCAAGGCACGTGCCGCCCCGCCGCGAGTCGCCCCCCCATCCGTATCTGGTTCTTCACCTTGAACTTATATTGCCGGTCGAAGGCCCTTCCGCGATCGCGCGGTGGAGTCATTCGATCAGTCTGACCGCGTCGAACGGTCAAAATGAAAGGCGAGCTTTTCAAGTTGAACGGAGGGCTATAGTCCAATCAACCGCCGGTGACATCCCTCAATGCGCTTTCGACTTGGGCGAAGGTCGGTGGTCCAGCGCGATGGTTTTGCGAGATGGCGCGGGAAGAAGGCGGCCTGCGAAGCGGAGCGGTCAACCAGCTCGTTCCTCCGACGGTTTGCGCGCAAGCTTCAGTCGCTATAAGCTTCGAGCATCGTTCTTCGACTACGTGTTTCGAGGTCGCGCGATGAAGAACTCGGTTACGAGAGCGTTGATCTTGGTGTTGATTACGCTTGCTCTTTGGTGCGAAGCGAGAGGTCAGAGCGCGCGCGGCGAAAGATCGGTGCGCGCCGTGACGATTCCCGTGACGGTGAAGGCGAAGACCGAAATGGCGGTGCTTCCGCAGCTCGTCGTGTTGGAAGACGGCGAACCGCAGCAAACGCTTTCCATACGCGGGGCAGCACAGTCGCCGTTGCAATTAGCCGTGTTGGTGCAAGACGATCTGGTCTCTTCGATCGGCAATGACATTCAAACGCTGGCCGATTTCATACGTCGGTTGCCTCCTGGCTCGCGTGTGATGATCGGTTATTTAACCGCCGGAACGCTGCAAGTAAGACAACGTTTTACGACCGAGCTGGAGCGAGCTGCGCGCGCGTTGCGCGTTCCCGTCGGTGCGGCAACGGCAGCGCCCTTCAACCCTTACGTTCAAGTGATCGAGGCGTTGCGTCGCTTTGACGGATTGCCGACGGGGCGGCGCGCCATCATCATGATCTCCGATGGACTGGACCTATCGCGCGGACTCGATGCTGCCGCGCCGACGCAAAGCATCGATCTTGAACGAGCGATTCGCGAAGCGCAACGTCGCGCCGTCGCCGTTTACACCATCTACGCGCCAACCTTCGGCGGCACGGGATTGGGCGGATTGCGGCTGGTCAGCTACGGTCAAGGTTCGCTCAACCGCATCGCGGAAGAGACAGGCGGGGCGGCTTTCTTTCAAGGCACCGGAGCGCCTGTGAGCATCGCCCCTTTCTTGCGCGAGATCGGCGCTTCGCTGCAACGTCAACTGGCCGTGACCTATCTTTCGACCCATCCGAACCGAGGCTTTCATCGGATAGAGGTTCGGGCGGAAGGCGTCGAATTGCGCCACCCGCCCGGTTATACGCGATGATGAGGCGTCTCTTTGGTTTGATCCGTGCCAGCGAGGTCGCAAAACCATCCGTCACTGGCTTTTCACCTCTTTGGGAAAAGCGAGCGACAGACCGACCGAAGTCGCAATGACGATGAGGATGATGCCAAGCGACCATTGAATGGGAAACTTACCGCCGTAAAAATCGTTGAGCCATGCCATCTTGAGACCGACGAAGATGAGCACGATGGCCAATCCGTAGCGAAGCAGATGGAACTTGCCAACAGCGCCAGCGAGCAGAAAATACATCGCGCGTAGGCCCAGAATGGCGAAAACGTTCGAGGTGAAGACGATCAACGGTTCATCCGTCAGCGCGTAGATGGCCGGCACCGAATCGACGGCGAAGATGATGTCGCTGGTTTCGACGAAGAGCAATGCGATGAAAAGCGGCGTCGCGTGCCACAGGCCATTCAGCTTGACGAAGAAACGTTGGCCGTGAAATTCCGGCGCGAGAGGAAACAGGCGGCGGAAGAGCTTGATCACCGGGTTGCCGCTCGGGTCAATGCCCTTATCTGGTACGAAGAGCATCTTTATTCCGGTGAAGATGAGGAACAATCCGAAAGGTGCGCGGACCTGCCCATCCGGACGCTCGACGCGCGCTTCGATGCGACGAAACGCTGTCGGAGCTTTGCCTTTCGGCGGACGATAGACGAGGCTGTAGCGACTGCGCAATCCCGCCAAGAACTCCGGCAACGTCGCTCATTGCGCGAATATGATCCCGTTCTCTGGTATGAGGCGCACTCAGTAAAACCATTCTCGGTCCGATGCTGCCGCTTGGCTTAAGCTTATTCCTCGATCCGTGCAAGGCGTTTCGCGCGGCGCGTGCCTTTAAATATCCGGAGTCTCTTGATGCCAAAGTCTGTGCGGATCGGAGACGATGATCCAGCCCTTGCTCCTTCGAATGAAGCCTTGTTGCTCCAACCTTCCGAGCATTCGACTGAGATAGGAAGGCGTCACCGCGATCAACTGCGCCACCTCTTCGTGTTTCAAGGGGAACTGAAGGCGTATGCCCCGCGCTGTCTCGATCGTTTCCGTGTGCGACAGCAAGTCCCAAAGAAAACTTTCGAGCCGTTGCCGAGCCGTGCATTGACTCAATTCAACTGTGCGGTTGAGCTGCTCGTGGATTTCTTGGCTGAGCATCTGAAGAAGGTAGCGCGAAGTGCCGACATCGGTTGCGACAAGTTGGAGCAGTTGTTCGGCGGAGATCGGGCGCAGCAGGCATTCGGTCGCGGTGACGGCTGTCACCGGAGATGGCTGCCGCACGATCATCGATGCTGCGCCGAGCAACCAGCCTGGAAAACGCAGACCGACGATCGCTTCTCGTCCGCGGCTATCGGTGTGGATGAGCTTGACCAAACCCTCTTCGATCAGGTAGGTGTCGCCGATGGTCGATGCTTGCGCGAAGAGCTTCGATCCAGCGCGATGCCTTTGTGCTGGATTCAACGCTTCAATCGCGCGCCAGTTTTTCAACGGGTCGGGCTTCATGGGACTGTTGGATTGGCGCGTTTGGGCGAGACGTTTGCGGTCGAGCCGTTGCGCCGAAAGTCGCGCGCGTTGTTGGCGGTGTCCGTGCCATCTGGACTGCGCACCAGATCGTTGGTCGCACCGCTCGTAAACGTGAAGATCGCGCCTTCGCCGTATGAATCGAACGGCGCGGCAGGTGGCGAGCTGCCGCCTTGATAAGCGAGGCCATCGAGTTTTGTGCCGCCGATCTCGATCTTGATCGCGCCGGTCGTCCCGTTCAGGTCTAGATTGCCCGCGCTGTAGTCGGCCGCGACGCCGAAAGTCTCCGCGCCGTTGACGATGAGGAAATAGCTGCGCGGCCCGATGAGGACCGTGCCGCTGCCGACGCTGCCGGGAAGCTGCACGGTCGCGGGCGTGTTGCCCGCGCCGCTCGGTCGAAACGTGATCGTCAAGCCGCTGATGTCGAGCGCGCTGTCCGTCGTGTTGAAAAGCTCTATGAAATCGTTGCGCGTCTCCGTCATCGAGGAAGGGAAAGCGACCAAGGCTTCGTTGATGATGACTTGGCCGGGCGACGGGATCGGTGGTCCAGCGGCGCGCGCCGTCAGCGCCGATGAGTCTTCCAACGTTGCGCCGTCGTTCGGTCGCGTGTAGCGCGCGACGACGTTCACGCGCCCGACCTGATCGGCGCGCACGGTAACGCCGTTGGCAGTTTGTGAAACAATCGTTGCGACGTTCGCCGGTTGCGCGTCGCGCAGAGAGAACTGAAATGTGATGCCGGAGACTCCACTCCCTTGCGCGTCGCGCGCCACAGCCGTGAAAGTCACGCTGCTGCCGACGCTGATCGTCGTTGCATCGGGCTTGAGGTCGATGCTTTCGATCACGGGATTGATCGTCAAAGTCGCCGTCGCTTCTTGACCGCCAGCGCGTGCGCGGATCGTCGCCGTGCCCGCAGCGAGAGCTGTCGCGATCGTGTTCGCGCCGGTCGCGGGAGCGAACTCGACTTTGCGCGCATCGCTCGCGCTCCAGATGAAGGCAACGTTCGGAAGTTCTCGCGTCGTTCCGTTCACGACCGCGAAAGCTCGCGCGTTGAGCGAAAGAGTTTCGCCTGTGTAAATGGAAGCGGACGAAGGTGCGATCTCGATGCGCGCGATCGTGGGCGAGCCGAAGGGCGTGCCGTCGGCGCGCGTGCCGGGCGAAAAGGTGCGACCTTGTGAATTGACCGCGTTCGCGTGCGCGGCGAATTCGCCGCCCGCAAAATCGGTGCTTGCATCGGGCGAGCGCGTGAGCGATTGATCGGATGGGGCGGTTGGGCCACCGCTCGATCCGTAACTTTGCGAAGCGATCGTCACATCGGCGCTGCCGCCTCGCAAGCGGACGGTCACTGCGTCTCCGCTGTCGTTCAAGCCGAGCGAATTGGCCGTGAAGACGAAAGCGCCGCCGAAGGCCGGATCGTTCGCAGGCGGAGATCCGCCGCCGAAGATCACCGCTGCACGCCCCGGAGCAAGCACGGTGTTCGCCGGGAAGGTAAAGCGCACAGCAGTGGAATCGGAGATTGTGACGCCTGAGATGTCAACCGATTCGCTCGATGCGTTGACGAGTTCGATGAATTCGTCATCATCGGAGCTGCGTACGCCATCGCGGTTCGCGTCGCCTTCGATGCGGCGCGTCGCCGGATCGTCGGGCGGGACGTCGGCGAGGATTTCGTTGATGACGAGCGCGGCTCGCCTCGCGCCGGAGAAAGCGACGGTCGCGCGATTGCTCTTTCGCCCGTCGGCGACGATCTCCACCATTGCTGGTCCAGCAGGTCTCGCATCAAAAGAGAAGTTTATCTGGTCCAGTCCGGGAAGGCTCGGCACGGCGACGCGCGCTTCGACCCTCGCCGGACGACCGTTGATGAGCACGGAAAAAGAGTCCGCGCGGCGCATGCCGGTCGCAAAGAGCGCGATCCGCTGCGTCGTCGGTCCGAAAGGCGAGCGAAGGAAATTGTCGGCATCGAGCGCGATCGCTTCGCCGCTTTCATCCGTGAAGAGCGCAGGCAGGGAGCGAACGATGTTCACCGCGACGCGCGTTTGAAACCCGTCGGGATTGGTGATGATGACCTCCGCCGCGCCGAGTTCGGTTTCGGCGGGAACGTGAAAGTTCACCTGCGTCGGCGAGACGTAAAAAAGCTGCGCGGGACGCCCGTTGACCGTGACGGTCACGCCGCCCAAGTTCAGCGGGAAAGAGCCGTCCGTTTGGCGTTGCGCCTGGAGGCTGGTGAGCGCCAGATTGCTCCCGGTGGCGACAGCGATCGAATCTGGCGCGAGCGTGTTCACCGGTTCAGCGTCGCGCAAAGGGGCGCTTCGAATCGTCGCTTCGGTCGAAAAGGGCGGGCGCGTTGGAATCGCGGCGAGATAGATTTCGCTGTTGTTTGCGAAGTCACTGCTGGATACTGGCCCGGAGATGGCGCGCGCGAAGTTGAAAGCGACGAGCGTGCCATCGTCGTTCAAAGAGGAGATGACTTCGGCCGTGGCCTCAGCTGGCGCGTCGGTGATTTGGAGCAGGCGTCGCGTCGGGACGTCGTAAACGTGTAGTTCAACGCTGCCATCTGAATTGTTGCCGGTTAAGTCGGTTCTCGTGGCGAAAGCGATGCGCGATCCATCGCCGCTGATCGTCGCGTTGAACGGCACATCGGTCGAACGCGCCCCGCGGTGCGTGATCTGGCGCACGAGTCCGTTTCGTCCGTCGAAGAGCAGAAGCTGCCGACTGCCGCCAGCGGAGGCTTGATAGACGACGCGCCGTCCGTCGTCGCTCACAACGCGCCCGCGCGATAGCGCCAGTCCCTCGACGCGTGAAGCGATGATTCGTTCTTCGCCGCTCGGCAGCTCGCGAAGCAATAGATCGCGCCCGTCCGACTCGCGAACGTAAACGACGCGCGTGCCATCGCCGCTCAGGTGCGGTTCGACGGAACCGAAGATGCCGCTTGTCTCCGTGATCTGCGAAAACACGCGCGCCGCGGCGTCGTAGAGGAAGATCTCGAAATTCTCATCCGGATTTTTGCCCACGAGATCGCGATTGGCGGCGAAGACGATGAAGCGCCCATCATCGGAGATCGAAGGCGCAAAACATCCATCTTGCGTCCGACGCGAAATGTCGGAAGGAAGCGTATGCGTAATCTGTTCGAGGCGCGAGCCGTCGAAGAGAAAGATTTCGGGGTTTCGGTCGCGATTCTGGCCCACAGGGTCATCAGCGACCGCGAACACAATGCGCGTTCCGTCTTGTGAGACGGAGAGGCGCAAGGAGCGCGTCGCCGCCAGTTGCGCGAAGCTTCCGTCGGCGCTCGCGCGAATTACGCGAAAGCTCGGCGGCCCGCCCGCGTTGGCCAAGTCAGCCGAAGATTCAAAGGCGATCGTGCGTCCGTCGCCGCTCAAGGCCGGGTTGAGGTTGAGCGCGGTTTCTGCGGAGAAAGTCAAACGTCGTACGACGACATCGGATGACGAAGGCGAAGCGATTTGACCGCAGAGACAAAGCGCGAGTAGGGCGAAGGCGCGTATCGTGCGAGGCATGGGCAAATCTACTTTCGGACCATGACGCGAAGCCTTTCAAACGAGGTGAGGTGCGCTCGGTGCGCAACGTTCAACGATGAGCTTGATCCTACTCTTCGCGGCGGACGAAGACAACGCTCTCCGCCAAGCCGAGTCGGACGCTGGCGCCCTTTCTTATCCGGCGGCATCGCCAGCGTCCGACTGAGCGCAGCGAGCCCGTGATGAAGCGAAAACCACGACGGGAGCGGCACGCTCGACGCCTTTCAACGGTAGATCAAAAAGCGTTCGCGCGTGCGACGAAACTTCTCCAAGTCATCTTGCCACGTGCGTTCGATCTCTTCGGGGGCGTCGCCGCGCTTGATGCGTTCGAGCGAATCGCCGTTGGCGAGCAGGCGCGCATACTTTTCCGCTTGCCACTCTTGCGGGTAGAGCTTGCGCAGGGCAACGGCGATCTCAAGACCAACGCGCACGGGGCGAAACGATGCGCGATCCGTGATGATGACGTTGACGCCGCTGCATTCTTCCCCTTTGAAGACCGAAGCGCGCGGCGTGAACTTGATAGGGACGAAGCGAACGCCTTCAAGCCCGCGTTCGTTCAAGTAGGCAGCGAGGCGCTGCCCATCAAGCCACGGGGCGCCGATCACTTCAAACGGCGTGTCCGTTCCGCGCCCGACGGAGAGGTTGGTCGTTTCAAGCAAACCGATGCCGGGATAGAGCGTCGCTTCGGTCAAACTGCGCATGTTTGGCGATGGATTGATCCACATGAGGTTGGTTTGATCGAACCACATCGCTCGTTGCCACCCGCGCATCTCGATGACGTGCAGTTCGCAGCCGATGCGCCGCTCTTCGTTGAAAAGGCGCGCCAGTTCGCCGACGGTCATCCCGTGACGGATTGGCAGGGGATGATAAGCGGTGAAAGAGAGCTTGTCGGCATCGGCCAATGGCCCTTCGATGTCCACGCCGTTGATCGGATTGGGGCGATCCAAAACGTAAACGGGAATCTTCGCCTTGGCCGCTTCTTCCATCACGTAACCGAGCGTCGAGATGTATGTGTAGAACCGAGCGCCGATGTCCTGAATGTCATAGACGACCGCATCGAGACCTTGCAACTGTTCCGGCTTGGGGCGGCGCGTCTCGCCGTAAAGCGAGTAGATTGGAAGTCCGGTCTTTTCGTCGCGCATGTCGGGCACCTTTTCGTCGAGTGCGCCGCGAATGCCGTGTTCGGGCGAAAAGAGAGCGACCAGCTTGACTCCGGGGGCGTTGTAGAGCAGGTCGATGGTCGGCGTTCCGCCTCGGTTGCGTCCCGTGTGGTTGGTCACCAGCCCGATGCGTTTGCCGGCAAGCTGTTTGAAACGATCGCGTTCGAGCACGTCGATGCCGGTGAGCACTTCGCCGTTCGCAATGCGTTCCGCTGTTTTGGTCGTCGGTCCATTGGCCGCCATCATCTGCGGCAGCGTCGCCATCAATTCCGAAGCGAAACGCGCGTGCTCTTCGTGAACCTTTTCCACTGCGAGATCGGTGATCGATGCGGCGACGATGGTCGCCACGCGACCGCGTAAAGCGGTGACATCGCCTTTGCCGTCTGGATGGACGCGGTTGCTCAAGAAGATGACGAACGTTTCGCTGAGCGGATCGATCCAGATGGATGTGCCGGTAAAACCCGTGTGACCGAAAGAGCCGAGCGGAAAAAGATCGCCGCGATTCGCTGAGAACGAGGTCGCTATATCCCAGCCGAGACCGCGCGCTGCTCCCTCGGCGCTGACGGCACGGGGGCGCGTCATCGCGGCGACGCTCATCGGACTCAAAATGCGCTGACCTTCGTACTGCCCGCCGTTTAAGATCATCTGGCAGTAGATGGCCAAATCGTCGGCGGTTGAGAAGAGTCCGGCGTGACCGGCCACGCCCCCCATGCGATGGGCCGTCGGGTCGTGCACTTCGCCGCGCAAGACCCGCTCGCCATCTGTTGCATCGGGATCGGGTCTGTCGCCGAGATAGCTCATCTGACCGCGACGCGTTTCGGTCGGCGCAATGCGCGGCAATAGATCGGTCGCCGGGCGAAACATCGTGTCGCGCATGCCGAGCGGCGCGAAGATGTTGCGCCTAGCGAACTGGTCGAGCGGCAGACCGCTCACGCGGCGGACCACTTCGCCAAGAGCGATATAGCCGATGTCGCTGTAGACGAAACGAGCACCCGGCGGATGGCGAAGCGGCTCCTCGATGAGTCGGCGAATGGCTTCGTCATAACCGGTCCAGCGCTGGCCGAGATCGAAATCGGGCGCATAACCCGCGCGATGAGTCAATAGCTGTTCGATGGTGATCCGTTCGCGTCCGCCGCCGCGCATCTCGGGAATGTACCGCGAGAGCGGATCGCTCAAACGGACTTGCCCGCGTTCGACCAAGATCATGATGCTCGTCGCCGTCGCGACGACTTTGGTCAAACTGGCAAGATCGAATATCGTGTCCACCGTCATCGGCTCGCGTCGCGGAACCAAAGCGCGCGCGCCGTAGGCCCGACGCCAGACGATGCGCCCGCGTCGCCCGACGAGGATCACTGCTCCCGGCAGTCGTCCTTGCGCGATCTCTTGTGTTACGACGCGATCTATTTCGCTCAACTTCTCGCTCGACATGCCGACTGTCGCGGGCGATGCCATTGGCAAAGTCGAGGCCAGCGTTTGAGCCATCGGCATCAGCGCCAGAAGAGCGATGGCAATGAAGCACATCGCACGGGGTGATGATGGCCAGCTCAGCACGCGAGAGTCTCTTGCTTTTTCGAGGTTTGATCGTTTCATTGGATTCCCGTTCTCGGTCACAGATGGATGATCAATTCGGGCGGCGACAGCGTTGCCGTTTAATCGTCCCATTAAATAAATTTAGTTTAGCGCCTTGCGTTGCGCCATGACGCGCGCGCTCTTCGTGTTGTATCATGCCGGGTCAAAGAGCGCGCCATGCGATCTGCCATTGCCTTCTACCAGAAGCTTTCCGAGCGTCGTCGGACGGCGCTCGACATCGGACTTCGAATCTACGGAACAGGATCGAAAAGATGAAAGCACAGCGTATTGGTGTTCTGACCGGCGGCGGCGACGCGCCGGGCTTGAATCCAGCGATCAAGGGGTTGGTTTATCGTGCGAGCGAGCATGGAATCGCGGTCGTCGGATTGTACGATGGTTGGCGCAGTTTGCTCGACCCGCCGTTGGAGACGTGGCCGCTTGACCGCGAAACGGTACGTCGTTGGGATCGCGACGGCGGCACGAATCTGGGGTCGTCGCGCACCAATCCGTTCAAAGCGCCCAACGAAGCGGGCGAGCGCGTCGATCGCTCCGCTGAAGTCGTCAAAAACATGGAGCGGCTCGGACTGGATGCCGTGGTCGCTTGCGGCGGCGAAGATACGCTCGGCGTTGCGGCGCGATTGGCGCAAAAGGGCGTGCCGGTGGTCGGGGTGCCGAAGACGATCGACAAGGATCTGGCTGGAACCGACTATACGCTCGGCTTCGACACGGCGTTGCGCAACGTGACGGAGATCATCGAACGATCGCGCACGCCAGCCGGTTCGCACGGTTGGGTGCAGATCATTGAGGTCATGGGGCGTCATGCGGGACATTTGGCCTTGTGGTCGGGCGTGGCCGGGCAAGCCGATCTGATCCTTATCCCCGAACACCCGTTCAGTTATGCGAAGGTCTTCGCGCATTTGCGTGAACGCATGGGCGACCCGAACCGTCTGACGCGCGATCCGCTCCGCCCGCGATATTCGGTGATCGTCGTCGCCGAAGGGGCTTACTCCGAGGACGGTCAGATCGTCACGGTGGACGATCGCCAAGATGCTTTCGGTCACGCCCGTTTGGGCGGCATCGGCGAAACGCTCGCGCGCAAGATACGCGAGCAGACGCCGTATGATGCGCGCTCGGCGGCCATCGGACACCCACAGCGCGGCGGCCAACCGAGTCCGATCGACCGCATCATGGGTATGATGTTCGGCGCGCGTGCCGCAGATGCGGTCGCCGTCGGCGACTTCGGCAAAATGGTCTCGGCGCGCGGTGTCGCTCCAGCCTGCGACCTGTCGCTCGTTGATCTGTCGGTGGTCGTCGGCAATCTCAACACCGTCGATGTCGAACGTTACTACGACACCGAGCGCTACCACATGAAAGATTTGGGCATGTAGCGCGGCGCCTTCACCGAGAAGCGCGACCGATGGACCTTGCCCTTGCAAGATTCAAAACTCGTTTGCAGGGCACGTGGCGCTGCTCTTGCGGGCGGCTCATCGCGGCGACGCTCGCTGAACATCGTCGCCAGCGGCTCTTTCCGCTTTGCGCAATTGAATCCCCGTGCCGCGCGCGTAAAGTCCGGGCAAGCTGATCGGCAAACGACCTACGATCTCAGCTTGCCCGAGAAGCGCTCGCGCCGCGGCGCGCTGCAAGCTCGGCATATCGCCGTAGGCGACGAGATAGGTCTTCAGTTCCGGAAAGCTCTGCAGCAAGTATGGGTTGCCGAAGCTTATGCCGATCACCGGCTTGACGCCGAGCACGGCGCGCAACGCCCGTTCGCCCGCTTTCGGGATGCCGACGCTGTTGGCTTGACCTGAACGGACGCGCCCGTAGAGCGAGGCGATGACGACCTCCGCTTGCGTTGCGCGGTCCAAAGCTTTGCGCACTTCCTCTTCGGACGAACGTTCGTCGAGCACGGCCGTCTCAACGCGCGCGCCTTTGGCTAATTCCGCCGTGAACGGACGCGCCACCCATAGGCGGTCTTCGCCGTTGGTGATGGCCAGATTGAAGATGCGCAGCGTTTGTCCGGCGCGAAGCGGAACGAGCTTGGCATCGTCGCGCACGAGCGTGATGGCGCGTTGGGCGATCTCGTCGGCCAACCGCTCAGCCTCGCGGCCAGCGACGATGCGATCGATCATATCAAGTGGGGTCAAACGATTCTGGACCAACCCAAGGTCGTACTTGGCGGCGAGAATGCGGCGAGCCGATTCCTCAATGCGTCGCGCGCTCAAGCGCCCAGCGCGCACTGCCTCGCGCAAACCGCGAATGCATGCTTCCGGATCGGCTGGTTTCAAGAGCATGTCGGCCCCGGCTTCGACGGCGCGCACGGCGGCCTCATCTTGCGTGAAGTAGAGCGTCAGCCCGCTCATATCGAGCGCGTCGGTGACGACCAAGCCGCGAAAGCCGAGTTCGCCGCGTAGGAGCCTGCCGGTGATCGCAAACGACAGCGTCGCTGGAAGCGTCGCCTTCTCGACGACGATCTCGCTCCCTTCCTCGGCGTAGATAGGGCGGATCACTTGCTCGCGCGGCAAAGGCGTGATCACGGTCGGATCGAGTTGCGGCAGGCTGATGTGGCCCGGCATGATGGCGCCGACCCCGGCACTGATCGCCGCGCGAAAGGGGATCAATTCGATGCTTTCGAGCCGATCGCGCCCGACGTTGATCACGGGCAGACCGCGGTGCGAATCGATGGCCGTATCGCCGTGGCCGGGGAAGTGCTTCGCCGTCGCGATCACGCCGCCTCGTTGCGCCCCTTCGATGAAAGCGACGACGAAACGGGCGACCGTTTTCGGGTCTTCGCCGTAAGACCGAACGTTGATCACCGGATTGGCTGGATTGTTGTTCACATCGGCGACCGGAGCGAAGATCAAGTGAACGCCAAGCGCGCGCGCTTCGCGCGCCGTAACTTCGCCTTGACGCCGCGCGTAGTCGGGATTGCCAGACGCGGCGACGGCCATGTTCCACGGGAAGTTGATCGTATCCTCAAAGCGCATCCCCGCTCCCGCTTCGAGGTCGGCAGAGACGAGCAACGGGACGCGCGCGAAGCTCTGTAGACGATTCATTAAATGAACCGATTCATAGACCGGACCGCGAAACAAGATGATGCCCCCGACGTGATTCTCTTCGACTTGCCGACGCAGCGCGCGAAAAGCATCGCTCTCTTGGTTGAGAAAGCTCGCGTTGAGACCGATGTGAATGAGCTGCCCGATCTTCTCTTCGAGCGACATGCGAGCCAGTTGCTCATCCGCCCAACGTAAAGCCGCGGCTGATGGTTGCGGCGGATAGGGCCGAACAGCGCTCTGTGCTGTCGAGCGGGGAGGAAGCGGCGAAAAACAGAGGAGCGCAAGGGCCATCATCAAACCGCTGATCCGCCGAGCACGTCCCTTGGAAGAGAAAGGACGGACCACAGGGGACGACGAGCGAAAGCTCGATCTCGTCGGATCATTCTTTTGGCGCCTCGCCGAGTATGCTTCACGGTGCTTCGTCACTCGCGTGCGTTCGACAAAGCCCGCCATTCGGCCTCCGGTCTGAAGCGCTGCGACGCGCTTGTTCCGCGGTCCTTGTTCGACGAAAGTTCTCGTTCGGTGGCCCATACTCTTTCCTCAGCGATTCGTTTCCGGATCGATCTTTGCGACGGTGGCGGTTTCGCTTTTCGTTACAGGCACGAAGACGAAACTCGCCAGCCAAGCCGCAAGGAAGGTCACCATGCTTCCGACCAGCACGTACCACGTCCAAGCGAGCGGCGTCATGAAATTTAAGTAGAGCATTACGGCGATGCCGATGAACATGCCGACGAGCGCGGCCGATTCGCCAGCGCGACGCAGAAAAGTCCCGATGAGAAAGACGCCGAGCACCGGACCGTTGATGAGCGAGGCGACCGACAGCGCCTGGTCCAACGCCGAACGGTCCTGGTTTCTTGCGGCGAGCGCGACGCCTACCTGCACCACGCCCCAAAGCAGCGTCAACCAGTGCGAAACGCGCAGGTAGTGGCGGTCATCGCGGTTGGGGCGGAAAGGACGGTAAAGATCATTGACCGCTGTCGCGGCGATCGAGTTGAGCGACGAAGAGAGAGCGGCGGCGAGAATCGCGGCGACGACCAGACCGGACAATCCCGATGGCATGTGTTTGGTGATGAAGTCGGGGAAGACGCGATCCCCGCCGGTGAAAGGATAAGCGGCGGGCGTCGCCGCCAGTTCGTACGCCGGATCGGTGTAGGGGTGGTAGAAGGCGAAAAGCAGCACGCCGATGAAGAGAAAACCGATGAACTGCGCGAGGACGACGGCGCCGCTCGTCAACAACGCTGCCGCGGCACGCCGCGGTTTATCCGTGCACAGGTATCTTTGCACGAGGTACTGATCGGTACCGTGCGTGCTCATCGTCAGGAAGCAGCCGCCGAGCAGACCGGCCCAGAAGGTGAAGGTCTTTGTTAGATCGAAAGAGAAGTCGAAGAGGCTGAATTTGCCGTAAGCGGCGCCAGCGGCGAGCGCCGCGCCCAATCCGCCTTCGATCTGTCCGACGAGGACAAGCGCCGCGGCCAGCGCTCCGAGAAGGTAGATGCCGAGTTGCACGACCTCGATCCAGATGACCGCTTCCATTCCGCCGAAGTAGGTGAAGATGATCATCACCGAGCCGAGGACGAGGATCGAACCAACGATCACCGCGTCGGCTCCGGTCGTCGGCGCAAAAGCCGTGTAAACGGCAGCGAGCACGATCGCTGTCAGCAGCAGGCGAATGCCGTCGGCGATGTTGCGCATGACGACAAAGAGCGTTGCGGCCAACATCTTGGTCCGTTGGCCGAAGCGGCGCTCGAGCAACTGATAGACGGTCATCAGTTCGCCGCGAAAGTAGAGCGGGATGAAGATCAGCGAAATGACCACGCGCCCGAGCATGTAGCCGAAGACAAGCTGTAGGAACTGAAAGTTGCCGCCGCGCGCATAGGCGATGCCCGGAACGGAGATGAAGGTGATCGTCGAGGTTTCGGTGGCGACGATCGACGCTGCGATGGCCCACCACGGAACGCTGCGGTCGCCGAGGAAGTAGTCGCGCGTTGTCTCCTGCTTTTTGGCGAACCACGTCCCGAAGAGCGTGATGCCGACCAAATAACCGACGATGATGAGTAGATCAATGACTTGCATACGGAATCGAATGAGCTGGACTCAACGAACGTCGTTCGCCGCGCCGTGCTCAAGGAGCTGACGAAACGGATCCAAAGCGGCGCGATCGAAACCCGCTACGCCGTGGCTCAACAGGCGATCACCAATTCGCCGAGCGAGCGGATACGCACGCCCTCGACATCGGCGTGCAAGTCGAACGGATCGATCAAGACGGCGCGCAATCCGGCTCTTCGCGCCCCCAAAAAGTCGCTCGCATAGCTGTCGCCGACATAAACGGCTTGGTCTGGGCGAAGATCGAGCCGTTGCAAGGCCAGATCGAAGATGGCCTTTTCGGGCTTGCGAAGGCCGACGAGGCACGAATCCAAGACGACTTCGAAGCGCGAAAGCAAACCGACGAGTTCGAGCAGTTCGCGCAAACGTCCGTCGTCCGTATTGGAGATGACCGCCGTGCGCAACCCGGCTTGTCGCAAACAATCGAGCACGCGCGCCGCTTGTTCATCGGGCGCACACCAAATATGCCTTTCCGCGTGCCGCGCTTCGATCTGCGAAATGATCTCGGCGCAGTGTTGGTCATTTATTCCGAGCGCCGCATACATCTCGCGGAAAAGCCAAAAAGGGTGCATCGTATCAACGGGCTGACGATCGTTTGCCGCGCGCTCCGCGCGATGAAGCGCTCCGCGCAAAGCTCTGTGGAGCTCGGCGGCGTCGGCTCTTCGCCCCAGACTTTTTGCCGCTAGTTCGATCAATCTTTCCCAGTCGGGGTGGACCAGCGTTCCGCCGGCGTCGAAGATGACGGCGCGCGCGCTATTTAAAACGGGATGAAGTCGGATGTTCACGTCGCTTCGATGTCGAATTGTCGTTCACGCGCCGAACATCGAGCTAGCGCGTCGGTGCGTGATCCGTCGTTTGCCCACGCAAGCGTCCGGCGGCGCTGTCGGAACGCGATCCTCTTGCGGCCAATCAGTCCGCACCGAGCAACCGCACCGCTTCGTGAATGCGCCACTGGACCGCTCGCAAAGCTCGCTCCGCCTCTGCGCGCGTGCGCCCTGTTTTACACATCACGAGCGCGGTGCGCAAGTCGCCGCCAGCTCGTTCGAGCGCAGTGCGCGCCTGTTCTTCGTTGAGACCGAGTTCAGCACGTAAAATGCGTTCGGCGCGCGCGCGCAGTTTGGTGTTGCGCGGCTGCAGGTTGGTCATGCGATTGCCTTTGACGTAGCCGAGCCGGATCATCGCGACGGTGGAGATCATGTTCAAAATCATCTTCTGCGCCGTGCCCGCTTTCAGGCGCGTCGAACCGGCGACCACTTCTGGCCCGACGACGGCGACGATGGGCACTTCCGCTACGCGCGTAATCGGCGAACCGGGGACGCACGTGACGGCGGCAGTGAAGGCGCCGATGGATCGCGCATGTTCGACGGCGCCGATGGTATAGGGCGTGCGCCCCGAAGCTGCGATGCCGACCACGGCATCGCGCTCCGATACACCGCGACTTTGGATGTCGCGCACCCCAGCTTCTTTGTCGTCTTCCGATGCTTCCACCGCGCGGTAGAGAGCTTCATAGCCGCCCGCGATGATGCCTTGCACAAGGTCGGGCGGGACGCCGAAAGTCGGCGGGCACTCCGCCGCATCGAGCACGCCGAGCCGCCCCGAAGTCCCCGTGCCGACGTAAAAGAGCTTGCCGCCTGCCAGCAGACGTTCGACGATGCGGTCAATGGCGCGCGCCACATCGGGCAACGCATGGCGCACGGCTTCGGCGACGCGCGCATCCTCTTGGTTCATCAAACAGACGATTTCCAGCGTCGGAAGCTCGCTCAGTCGCCTCGTGCGCGGGTTCTCTTGTTCCGTGACGGGGATGTGTTCCTCTTTCGGATCCATGTCTCGGAGCGAATCAGCTGCGCCTCAAAGTCAAACTGTTCTGTCGCTCAACCAACGACGCTGGAAGCCCTGCTTGCGCGCATCGAAAATGTCCCGCCGCTGCAGAAGATCGAAATCAAGGCGTCGCGCATTTCAATGAGCTTTTTTCGAGCGCGTCGCATTACACCGTGTAGTCGAACTGCGGCGCGTTGGCGTCATGGTGCGCGATCCAGCGTGAAGACCGAAGAGTTCGTCCAGCGCTCGAGCACGGTCTATTTGCAGGCGAAGGGCTTGACAGCGCTCCTTTGGCAAAGAAGTTCATCCGGCGAGCACGAGCGTGTATAGGTGTTCGCGTGCCATGCGCGCCGCGGCCACGGCTGGCGACATTTCCGGGCGCGTTAAACGAGCTTTCGGCGCCACGCGCGCGATCCGTTGACCGAGCGGGACGAGAATCAGATCGCCAGCGGCAAAAACGCCACCGACGTAAGCGACCGGAAAAGATTCGTTCTGCATCTGCAAGCGACGGATGACGGTAATGGCCGCCGTGCCGAGTTCGCGCCCCGCATCGGCGATGATGGCGCGGGCAACCGCGTCGCCTGCATGCGCCGCTTCGATGACGTAGCGCGCAAAGCCGGCGATGCGGTCGTTGGTCATCTCCGGCGCATAGATCGCCGTCGAGAGCTCGTCCGGGTCTTCGCCGCCGAAGTAGGCATAAGCGGCCTGCACGAGCGCAGTCTGCGGTCCGCGCTGATCGGTCGCTTTAGCGACGGCTTGCAGCGCCCGGCGCGCGACCCATGAGCCACTACCCTCGTCGCCAGCGACCGGTCCCCAACCGCCCGTGCAGGCGCGTCGCCCACGAGCGTTCTTGCCGCAGCAGATCGATCCCGTGCCAGCGATGATGACCACGCCCGGACCGCCGCCAGCCGCCCCAAACAGCGCGATGTCGGCGTCGGTCACCACATGAAGAGAATCGATCCCCAAGCCCGTCAAGCTTTCGCGCATGCGCTCGCGCAGATCCTTGCGACGCACGCCAGCCAGTCCGATCTGTGCCGCGGCGATCTCAGCGCGATTGATGCCTGCTGCGCGGCAGGCCCGATCAATCGCTTCGCGAATCGCCATCGCTGCCTGCATTACGCCGACGCGCAAAGGATTGGATGGCCCAGCCGTGCCCTCGCCGAGCACACGGCCATCAGCATCGGTGATCACGGCAAGGGTCTTCGTCCCGCCGCCATCGACGCCGAGAAAAAGCCCTATCTCGCGGTCATGTCCAGCTTGGCGAGACGTGGGTTCCGAGCACATAAGACTACGTCGTTGAAACACCGTCCCTCGCTTCTCCTGATGAATTCATCGCACAGGACAAAGCCTTCGGTTCCACGTTCGTTCTTCAAGCGCTTTGCGGCGGACGGCGCGCGTGAAACCGAGACTTTGATTCTAGCCGCGATTCTTTCATAATGGAAACTAAAAGCTCTTATTCAAACGATAACTTGCACTGATAGCGCATGATGTTCGATGGGGAGGAGCAACGATGGAGATCAGACAACTGAAAGCCTTCGTCGCCATTGCCGAAGCGGGCACGTTCACCGCTGGGGCCGAGCGCGTACACATCACGCAAGCGGCCATCAGCATGCAGATCCGGCAGTTGGAGCGAGAAACGGGCGTCCGGCTGTTTTTGCGCACGCCGCGCCGCGTCCTCTTGACGGAAGCAGGCGAGCGTTTGTTGGAACGCGCCCGGCGCATCCTGCGCGAACATGATGCGGCTTTGGCCGAACTGAAGGAGCTAGCCGGGGCCGAGAGCGGGCGCCTGCGGATCGGGACGGCCTCGGCCATGATCGCTTCCGATCCATTGCCGCAGATTTTGCAGGAGTTACGCACGCTTCACCCGCGGGCCGAGATCATCGTCGAATCGGGGACGAGTGCGGCGCTGGTCGAGCAGATACTGGCAGGCGAGTTGGACATCGCGTTCGTCTCTTTACCTGTGGAAGCGCGCGGCGTCGAAACGGAAGTGCTGAGTCGGGATGAGTTAGTCGCCATCGCGCGTCCGGATCATCCGCTGGCTGCGCGGCGCGTTGTGGATGCGGCGACGCTTGCGCGCGAACGTTTGATCTTGGGCGAACGCGGCGGCAACACGCGCCGCCTCATCGATCAATTCTTCGCGCAGGCGGGCGTGCATCCGCATGTAGCGATGGAGTTGAGCCGTTTGGCGGCGATCAAGCGCATGGTCGAAGAGGGGATGGGCGTCGGAATCGTCCCTTCGCAGTCCGTGCGGCAAGAGGTGGCCGAAGGGCGTCTCGTCGCGTGGTGGATCAAGGGCGCAGAGAGGATCAACTGGGAGTTGGGACTGGCGCGTTTGCGCGACGGATACGATTCGCCCATCTGCCGAACTTTTGTCCGGCTATGTCGCCGTCATTTCAAAGGTTTGTTGGCCGAGCCGGAAGGCGTCGTCAAACAGAGCGAGCCGAGACGAAAAAAGGCTACCAAAGAAAGCTCCAATGCCGTTTCACAGACCAACTTGCGAAAAGCTTCGGCGGAAGTCGCAGTGGCCAAAACGAAGCGAAGGTCGAAGCGCGCAAAGTAGGTTCCGACGAAAACTCGCTTTCATTCAGATCAGTCGCCGCACTGCGCGAAAGTCAAAGCGCAGAAGACAGGTGGATCTGGTTTCAAGCGCGCTTGCCGGTCTTGAGTCGCCAAAGGATGGCGCAGTCAAAGGCGCAGGGAAGAGATAAAGCTTCGGCGATCGATCCCGGGCGCGTTTGAGTTCTAAGGACTGAGTTCTATGTTTTGCGTCCTGAGCCATATTTTTATGACTGGTTTTATGACTGGGTCGCTCCGCAAAAGAACTTTTCGCCATCTTCCCTTGCTCCGTTGGAGTGGAGCGTTGAAAAT